>CALBCY010000118.1 GCA_937927195.1 uncultured Chitinophagales bacterium | reverse complement strand
AACTTTGACTTAAAAAATAACTGGTTTTGGAAGCTTATTTAAAGGTCTGGCTATTCGAAGGCTTTTGAATACTTGTTTTAAGATACTTATTACTTATTAAAATTTGTTCTTTACCTTTGGGACATTAAATAACCTAGCCCTATATTATGAAATTCCTATCCACATTATTATTCTTGATATTTACCTTTTCTTGCTCTTTGATTCAGGCCCAAACAGAAAAGCAAACTGAAAAAGGCGAACTCACTAAAGACAAAACGATCAGCGATAAAATTTCCGCCGGCGAAATGCACCAATACAGTGTTTCAATGAAGGAAAATGAATATGGCTTCTTCAAATTAATGCAAAATGGAGTTGATTTAAAGGTGGTCACCTATGATTCAAAAGGAGAGGAAATTGAGAAGTTTGACAGTCCAAATGGCAAATTTGGGCCAGAGCTTTTTACGATTTTGTCTGGTAAAAAAGGAGATTATCAAATATTGGTTCAACCTTATGATGAAAACGAACCACTAGGGGAATACGATTTGAGCATAGTTGTTTTAAAACCCCAAGCCACTACCAAACCAGAAATGGTGGATCAGGTTTTTACTGCCTGGGACAACAATGATTCTCCGGGAGCCTCTGTAGCCGTGATGCAAAATGGTAAAATTATCTACAAAAATGCCTATGGAATGGCCAATCTGGAATATGACATTCCGATCACCGAAAATTCAATTTTTCATGTGGCCTCCATTTCAAAACAATTCTCTGTTTTTTCCATTTTGCTGTTAGAATCTGAGGGAAAACTTTCCATTGATGATGATGTAAGAAAATACATTCCAGAACTTCCAGATTTTGGTCATAAAATAACTTTGCATCATTTGGCCGCCCACACCAGCGGATTGAGAGATCAATGGACTTTGTTGGTAATGGCTGGCGTAAGACACGATGATGTGATTACAAAAGAGCACATTTTAAAACTACTGTCGAACCAAAAAGAATTGAATTTTAATCCTGGAGAAGAATTTGAATATTGCAATTCTGGATTCACCTTGTTGGCCGAAATTGTAGCGAGGGTTAGTGGAAAAACTTTTGCAGAGTTTACAGAAGAACGCATTTTCAAACCGCTTAACATGACCAATTCTCAGTTTTTTGATGATCATGAAAAAATTGTAAAAAACAGAGCTTACTCTTATCAGTCAAGCGGAGAAGGTTTCAAAAAGAAGGTTTTGAGTTTTGCGAATGTTGGAGCGACAAGCCTTTTCACAACAGCAGAAGACTTGTTAAAATGGTCGGCCAACTATAAAAACCTAACAATTGGAAGCGCAAAAATTGTTGAAAAAATGAATAGCCCTTCGACCTTGAATGACGGAACAAAAATTGAACATGCCTTGGGTCAGTTTGTAATGAAATACAAAGGTTTAAATGAAATTCAACATGGTGGTGCCGATGCTGGTTACAGAGCTTACTTAACACGCTTTCCAGATCATGATTTATCAGTTGCTGTCCTAAGTAATGCGGCTGGTTTCAATCCAGTCAACACAGCCCATAAAGTCGTGGATGTTTACCTGAAAGAGCATTTTATTGAGGAAAAGCCAAAAGAAGAGCTAGCGGAAGGTAGATTCGAAATCAATAATGCTGCTGTTGTCGAAAAGTTTGACAAAGATGCTGTGAAACTGGAATCATTCATCGGAAATTATTACAGTGAAGAACTGTTGACTTTTTATGAAGTTAAAATGAAAGATGGGAAATTGGTCATCGAACATTGGAGAAATAGTGATACAGCCTTAACGCCTATCGCTGAAGATTCTTTCAGAGGCATCCAATCTATTTTGAGAGATGTTAATTTTTTTAGAGATCCAGAAGGAGCGATTGTAAGCATGAAAATCTCTTCTGGTAGAACTAGAAATGTTGAATTCCGTAAGATGGATTAATGCTTTTGGTCATAAGGCCAATATGGAGCAAAAAAAATAGAATTCCGAATTCCGAATACCAATTATATGATCCTTTCCAGCTTGCGTTTGAGAAATTTTCCAGAGGATGACAAGGACAAATTCCCATGGACTTTGCCATTGATTCAAAATTTGGAGGAACTTGTTTTTGAAAAAAATATAAGTTTTTTTGTTGGTGAAAATGGAAGTGGAAAATCAACCATCCTTGAGGCCATTGCTGCTTATACTGAGGTTCCTTTGGCTGGTAGCTTCCGATTGGAGGACGATACTTCTTTAGCTGCTGCAAACACGCTTGCCGATTATTTAAGTTTGCGATATGAAGACAAAACGCATCATGGATTTTTCGTTCGTTCGGAAGATTTCATCGGTTTTGCAAGAAACATTAAGCAACAAATAAAAATTTTGGATGATGAAATTGCAGAAGTAAAAGCAGATGCCAATGGCAGGAATGTTGACCTTACTGTTGAAACGATAGAGGAAGAAAAGCAGAATTATATTCAGAGATATTCTCGTGATTTGGAAGCCATGTCGCATGGTGAGGGCTTTCTTAAATTCTTCATGTCCCGAATTACTGCCAAGGGATTGTACTTGATTGATGAACCAGAAGCTGCACTCTCTCCCAATCGACAATTGAGTTTACTTTCTTTGATAATGGACAAGGTAAAACGGAATGGATCTCATTTCATCATCGCAACCCACTCTCCAATTTTTATGGCTGTTCCAGACTCTGAAGTTTTTTATTTCGCTGATGGAACAGTAAGCAAGGTAGACTATAAAGAAACGGAGCATTACAGGTTGACCAAATCAATCTTGGAGGATCCCACTGTTGTTATGAAGAATTTGTAAGGTTTTGATGTAAAGGCAACCAATGTTTATCTTTATGCGTTTTAAACTCATCTCTAATTACAAAACACATAAGATGAGAACAATATTACTAATTCTTTCCTGGGCATTATTCAGCATTTCATGTAGCAAACAAAATGATATTGACTTGGAACGATTGCACGGAACTTGGATTGCACTCAATATGTTGGACAAGGATACTGACATCACCTTTACAGCCTCACCTGGAGTCGAAATAACATTCATTAACAATGAATGTATAGAAGTTATTGGTCCATGTAATTCGGGGCGAGGAACATATTTTAAGTCAAAAAGCAATAATCTGACTATTTCTGTGGGTTTGACTGAAATGGTATGCTTAGCTTTGTTTCCTGAAAGGGAATTTGCTGACGGACTTAATGGTGAATATTCAATTGACAATAATAACTTATCCATTCAATCCAATAACAATTTTGAATTGAATTTTGTTAAGGCTGACATGGATAAAGTGATTGATTGTAACTAAAGCGTTTATTCTGTCATTCGCTCCTTATATTTTTGAACCAC
>CALBCY010000117.1 GCA_937927195.1 uncultured Chitinophagales bacterium | reverse complement strand
CTATGAATTCAAAGGGTTTAAGCTTCTTAGCCTTGAAAATACTAAACAATTACTATAGAAAAAGCCCCATTAATATTTTTCGCCGTAAATTTGTGATTACATGGACATAAAAGACAATATATTCCCGGTTTTCGATCAATTGCTCCAAAAAGAAGAAAAAGAAAGCCTTCTAAAGCAAAAAGCGAAAGTTGTATGGATGACTGGCCTTTCAGGAAGCGGTAAAACAACCATAGCCAAAGTAGTTGAAAAGAAATTGCATGAAAAAGGTTTCCTTACACAATTGCTGGATGGAGACAATATCAGAACTGGAATTTCCAATAATTTGACTTTTGCAGCGGATGATCGCAAAGAGAACATTCGACGCATTGCAGAAGTTTCCAAGTTATTTTTGAATTGCGGTGTCATATGTATCAATTCCTTTGTTTCTCCGACCAATGATATCAGACAACAAGTGATTGATATTGTGGGCGCGGAGCATGTTGAAATGGTTTTTGTCAATACTCCCTTAGAAGAATGCGAGAAACGAGATGTGAAAGGATTGTATGCCAAGGCGAGAAAAGGTGAGATTCCTAATTTCACAGGTATTTCAGCCCCATTCGATACCCCAAATGATCCCTATTTGGATGTCAAAACAGTTGGTTTGAGTATTGAGGAGTCTGCCCAAAAGATAATAGATCATTTACTGCCGAAAATTACTGTTGGCAAATGAACATTCCGATAAGTACAGTGGTTTAATAGATATAATAATTGATCACATTGATTATCACTTAAAATCTAAGAGTTTGGCTAAGCAAGTAATTACACCATACGGAAAGACAGGAAGTAGCAAAAAGCAAGAAGTTGCAGAAATGTTTGACAACATTGCCGCTAATTATGATTTTCTCAATCATTTCCTTTCATTGGGCATTGATAAAATTTGGAGGCGCAAAGCAATCAAAATGTTGAATGCCAAAGATCCAAAAATGATTCTCGATGTGGCTACTGGAACGGGAGATTTTGCCTTACAAGCGCTTGAAATGAATCCCGATAAAATTGTTGGGGTTGATATATCAAAAGAAATGCTTGAAGTAGGCAAGCAAAAAATAAAGAAAAAAGGACTGGAGAACAAGATTGAACTGATGTTGGGAGATTCTGAAAATCTTCAGTTTGAAAACGATACTTTCGATGTGGTTACCGTCGCATATGGTGTAAGAAATTTTGAAAATGTAGAGAAAGGGCTTTCAGAAATATTGAGGGTTTTGAAACCAGGTGGCAAATTAGCTGTGTTGGAATTTTCAAAACCAACAAAATTTCCTGTCAAGCAAGTATTTAATCTCTATTTCAAATACGTTTTACCCTTCTTTGGACGTTTAGTCTCGAAGGACAATCGTGCTTACAGCTATTTACCCGAATCGGTGCAGGTTTTTCCTGACGGGGTGAATTTTACAAATATTTTAGAAAAAACAGGATTCAAAAATACTCAATGGAAATTACTCAGTTTTGGAATTTCTTCCATATACATAGGTCAAAAATAATATTACTCTTGGTTTTACTGGCCATCCCTGAAATAGCGGATGCCCAAATGAACTTGAGAGGACATGATAATAAGCGCTTACACTTTGGAATTTTATTAGGCTACAACAGCACCCGATTTCAGGTGGTGCACTCAGAAGAGTTTATCAACAATGAAACCATTAAGGTTTTGGATTCGCCTTCTACCCCTGGTTTTAACTTGGGAATTGTTTCCAATCTTAAAATCACAAAACACGTCGACCTCAGGCTGATTCCAACATTGATTTTTGCGGAAAAGAAATTGAGGTATACCGAATTCAGGGCAAATGGCGATGCAGAAGTCGTCGAAACTATTGAGTCTATTTACCTCGACATTCCTGTCGGCTTTAAATTTAAGTCGGACCGTTTCTACGATAATTTCAGGTTCTATATCCTAGCAGGTGGAAAGGCCGACTTTGACCTTGCTTCCAACTCGAAAAAGCGAAGAGCCAATGACATCATTAAACTGGGTGTCTTGGATGTTTCAGCAGAAGTTGGATTCGGCTTTGAATTTTACTTCCCCCTATTCATATTCTCACCAGAGTTTAAGGTCGCTCATGGCCTTAACAATGTCCATGTTCCAACAGATAATCTAATCCAGTCACAGGTAATTAGTAAATTGAGGTCGAGGACTTTTACGATCAGTTTGCAGTTTGAGGGCTAGGTTTTTGGGGGTACGCTTCGCTTTTGGTGCGCTCGGCTGCGCCATTGCTTTTGGTACGCTGGCTTCGCCTTTGCTTTTGGTACGTCTGCTATGATCTTCGGTCATCTTTGACTTTTAGACTTTTAGACTGATTTATTATATTAAAATCCAAATATCTGAATTTTCTGGATTTTCTGATTTTTCTGATTTTTCTGATTTTTCTGATTTTATTAACCTCTGACATAAATTCACAAACCATATGCTTCGTGGCTTCGTGTCTTAGTGTTCATACCCAACAAACCACCTGAATCAATCAATGGTTCTAACTCTTCAACGTTCCACCACCAACTTTCCACGGCATAACCTTCTCCATTTAAGTTAATAATGCTTCGGCCAGCTTCTCTTTGAAATCGGGTTGAAATTCAATTGAGTTGTTAAAGACACAAGTTTCTTGAGCTGACATTAAGTGACTCAGTAG
>CALBCY010000116.1 GCA_937927195.1 uncultured Chitinophagales bacterium | reverse complement strand
AGACCAAATAATTTCATCTTCTAAACTGATTTTTTTACAGCATCAACAATAAACTCCAATTGCTCAGTATCCATTTCAGTATGCATAGGAAGCGAAATCACCTGATGAGCCAATTGCTCTGATACGGGCAAATCGCCTTGTTTGTATCCTAGATATTTGTAAGCTTTGTGCAAATGAATAGGGTAGGGATAATAAACCATATTTGGAATACCCCTTTCATTCAATGCCGCTCTCAATTGGTCTCTATCACCCGAATACTTTAGCGTGTATTGGTGAAATACATGAGAGGAATAAGAAGCCCTTACTGGAATCTCAAAAGATTCATGATCCTTAAAAGCCTCATCATAAAAATGAGCAGCATTTTGCCGATCCCTTGTGAACTCATCCAGCAATGATAGTTTAGCATCAAGGACCACCGCTTGAAAACTATCCAAGCGTGAATTGACACCAATAAAATCTGATTGATATTTCACCACCTGACCATGATTGGCAATGCAGCGAATTTTATGAGCCAATGCTTCGTCATCAGTAAAGAGCGCTCCAGCATCGCCGTAAGCGCCTAAGTTTTTAGATGGATAAAATGAGGTACAACCGATTGTGCCAATTGTGCCAGATTTTTTTTTCATGCCATTGCTAAATACATAGTCTGAACCAATTGCTTGTGCATTGTCTTCTATCACTGGAATGCCATGCTTGTTGGCAATTTCCATGATCTTTTCCATCTCAGCACATTGGCCATAAAGATGAACCGGAACAATACATTTTGTTTTTTCAGTTATAGCAGCCTCTAACAAAGAAGCGTCCATATTGAAAGTATGCGGATCGATGTCAATGAAAACGCATTTCAAGCCCAACAAAGCAGCCACTTCCGCTGTAGCCACGAAAGTAAAGGGAACTGTGATTACCTCATCACCAGGTTTCAAGCCCAAAGCCATTAAAGCAATTTGCAAAGCGTCCGTTCCATTTCCGCAGGGAATGACATGATCAATCCCCAAATATTTTTCAAGGTTTTTACCAAAAGTCTTAACATAAGGCCCGTTTATAAATGCGCCAGTAGAGATGACTTCTTGCATCCCAAATTCCACCTTTTCTTTTATTCTTAAATATTGACCTTTTAAGTCAACCATTTGTATTTGCATTTGATCTATCATGCTTGTTGTTTTTCCATTTTATTTATGATCAAAGAAGTAGTAATGTATGCAATAGCTCCCAAAGCCAGACCCAAAACTCCAAATACACATAACAATGCAATACAAGAAAATCCAAAAGTATAAATGAACTCATTTCCTTTCCATCTGAGGCTTTTGACCTTCGCTGCAAACATTGGAATTTCACTTACCAAAAGGAAAGAGAATACTGGAATGCAGGCGTATAGAAAAATGGTATTTAAAAATAGATCGTTTAAAAATCCAGCGGTGCCATTGTGTGCGGCTATCAATCCAAGAAAAAACATGGTGCAGGCAGGAGTTGACAAGCCCAAAAATCCTGAAGTTTGTCGGGTATCAATATTGAACTTAGCCAATCGAAGTGCTGAGAATAAAGTTACTATAAAAGCTGGCATAGCAAACAAAACCATGTTATCAGAAAACTGGACAGGCTGATATTCAAAACTCTTCAAAAGCATCTGAAACAATACCACACCAGGAACCAGCCCAAAGGTGACCATGTCCGCCAGCGAATCCAGTTGCTTGCCCAATTCAGAGGAGGTTCCCAATCGTCTGGCAGCTAATCCATCGAACATATCAAACCATCCTGCAGCAAAGACCAAATAAGGAGCCCATGACAACTTGCCTGTAAAAGAACATACCACGGCAAAACAACCTAAAAATAGGTTGGAAAGAGTCAGCATGCTAGGTATATATTGCTTCATTAAAACATCATATTTTATAAAGAATAAGCCTGTAAAATAATCTAAGATAGGCTAAAAGTGAATTTATTCAATCTAAAATCCGAGGTCAAATCTCTAATTTTTGTTCACAATTAAATTATCTTAAATTTTCGCTAATAATAGCATTTTGCACTAATTTGCACACAAATTTAACAGGGAATTTCAATGCCAATAACTATTGGACGTTATTATCGTTAAAATATTATATTTCTTTCCATTAAATGGAGAATGAAAGATAAATATCTTGTTAAAAATTAAAAAAATACCTGTGATTATCTTTCGAAGTTGAACACTTCTATAATTTTTTCAGTTAAGGTATTATAATAATATCATATGAAAACCACCGCAGCCTGCCCCATTAAACAAATCATTTGTAAGGAAGATACTGCTAAAAATAGTACTGCCTTGTTGAAGACCGAGATTTTTAATGGAATAGATTCTGTAAACCCAGTCCTTTGGGAAAGTTTGATAGAACAAGATCGCATCTTATTTGGAATCGATTATTTAAGAGCTGCAGAAGAATCCAACCCCCACATTGAGTTTAAGTATGCCACCATTTACGACCAAGGAGAATTGATAGGGACGCTTTTGTTTCAATTGATAAAAGTTCGAGATGGACTTAGACTAAAAACTGGAGACAAATTAACCAAAACAGACAAGCTGGTTAATTGGGTAAAGAGAAGAATCAATGGAATTGATGTAAGCTTACTGCTTTGTGGAAATGCTTTCATCACTGGTGATTTTGGCTTTTTCATGAAAAAAGGAGCAGACAGAAACCTATTTGTTGAGGGAATCAATGAGTCGATAGAAAAAATAAAGAAAACCAATAAAGTCAATATTGTAATGGTCAAGGATTTCAGACCGGAAGACCTTGAAATGGGAAGACTGCTAAAAAATTATGCTTACAATGAGGTTTATGCCCAACCCAATATGGAACTGGACATTCGCCCAACTTGGTTGACTTTTGCCGATTATCAGGCTGATTTGGTTAGTAAGTATCGTACAAAAGCCAAGAGCAAAAGAAAAAAACTAATTGGTGTTGAAAAAAGAGAATTGACTTTGGATGAAATAATTGAGCAAAAGGAACTCATTCATCAAATGTACATGAAATGCTCCGATGGTGCAGAATTTAATCTAACGGCTATTTCAAAAGATTACTACGTTGAATTGAAACGCCAATTGCAAGATAGATTTCAAGTACAAGGATATTTTTACGAAGGAAGGATGATTGCTTTTATGTCTTATTTCATGGAAGGCGATATTCTTGAAAGTCATTTTGTCGGTTACGACCATCAGCTCAATCACAAATTGGCCATCTACCACAACCTTTTGATTGACCATGTTGAAATTGCCATCAATAAAAAAATGAAACACCTTTCTTATGGTCGAACAGCCTTAGAAAGTAAAAGTAACTTAGGAGCAAAAGGAACGGATCTGATCAGTTTCGCTTGGTCAAAAAACTGGTTTCTCCAAACCTTCGCCGTTCAAATTTTTGACAGCATGAGACCAGTTGATTGGGTGGATAGAAATGCCTTGAAGTGAAATTGGTACGCCCTGCGGGCTTTTGGTACGCTGCTCTGTTAGTACACTCGGCTTCGCCATTGCTGTTGGTACGACTTCATTAGCCTGGCGGCTAATTTTGTCTGTTGGTAAAATGCAATTTCTTTCTTCTTTCTTCTTTCTTCGTGCCTTAGTGTCTTCGTGTTCATTCCACAAACCATCCGAATTTTTCAACTTTATCTTCAACTCCTTTGCGACTTAGCGCCTCTGCGTTAAAATCACAAACCATCCGAATTTTTCAACTTCAACTTAATCTTCAGCTTCTTTATTTCATTCTCCTTTAGCCTTCCTGCTTTGCGACTTAGCCTCAGGTTCCTATTTCTTGATGAATTTAGAAGAACGCTCATTATATTTTACAATATACAAGCCTGGTCCAAAATTTGAGACATCAACTTTTGTTTCATTACCAGTGTAAACCAATTGGCCATTCATGTCATAAATTTTGTAGAAAGACAATATATCAGCCTTCAAAATACTTATTTCATTGTCTGCCAAAGTTGGATAAACTTTTAGATATTGATTTTGGTTGTCGATTTCCGATATCGGTGTAGATATAGATGTAGATAAATCCTCGCTAATACATAAGTCATCAAATCCTGCTTCAAATCCGCCCAAAAGAATAGATTCAATAGGACCTGTAATTTCAACCAAAAGATCTTGTACGCTTAAACTATCCAAAACAATATTGAAATCAGAAGTTAAATTGGAAGGACTTCCACCAAACCATGGATCAAGGTTTAAATCGTTTATTCTACATAAAACACTATTAGCGGAATTTTCGAATGAATCATCATTATAATAATTCCCGAAAGTCCTGTAGGTGATTTTCTTGTTAGTATAAGGAAGATTACTTAAATCAACTAATGCTGCTGTCTCACAAAAAGTCATACAATTGTTAGTACTGAAATAATTCCATATTATACTTTCTGGTGCCGAAATATTAATAGTATTGCAACCAGGCACAAAGTTGGAATCATAATTAAAAGCAAGAATGTCAACACCATCTTGGGAAAATAAAAGTTGACCTATAGGATCTGTTACAAATATGGTTTGTGCCGTATCGTTTTCAAAATCAAGGCAAATTTGACTTGACAAGCTTGGAATAAAGCCCAAAAATAGGAGTACATAGAGAATTGAAAATTTAGTCATTGTTTTATATTTTTAAATTATTAAATAGGCTAATATTTTATTAATGATCTTAAAAACCACAGTAGATCATATATTCATAACTGAAAAAAATACAATAATTGCATATTCCAACCATTGTACATAAGACCCCGCATTTAGATCAATCGTTGCCTCAAAAGAAAAAAGTTTTGAAATAGGTGTTCGGTATTCGGCATTCGCAGTTCGTTTTTTTTCTTCGTAATTTGTATAATCTGCGGCAGGCGCTCCTGTGGTGAAAAACACAAACCACCTGAATTAATAATTAATAATCAGTCAATCTATAATTCTTACTCTTAAACTTATCTTACGTAGCTCCCTGCATTGATATCAATCGTCGAACCAGTCAAATGATCCGCCATTCCACTCGCTAAGAAAACAATGGTCGGAGCAAGATCCTTCGGCTTAGTCAATTCCGACAAAGCGATGTCGTTCTTCACATACTCTTCTCCATATTGATCAATGAAATCCTGCGCCATATCTGTCTTCACAAAACCTGGAGCGATGTTATAAGCCTTAATGCCCATTTTACCATAAGCACGTGCAATAGAACGGGTAAGCGCCAAG
>CALBCY010000115.1 GCA_937927195.1 uncultured Chitinophagales bacterium | reverse complement strand
TTAGATGAAGCCGATCACATGCTCGATTTGGGTTTTATCAAGGACATTCGAGATCTTATAAAATTCCTTCCGAAAAGTCGTCAAACCCTTTTCTTCTCAGCGACCATCAATGAGAAAATTAAAAAGCTGGCTTATTCTTTGGTAAACAATCCAGTTCGGATTCAAATTTCACCCAAGAACCCAGTTTCTCGAAACGTGGATCATTCCGTTGCTTTTATTGAAATGGATGACAAGCGCTTTTTCCTAAAGCAACTCATCGATGAAAATCCCGACAGCAAGATTTTGGTTTTTGTGAGAACAATGGTCCGAGCAGAAAGAGTGAAAAAGGCAATGGCCAGAGTGGAAACAGATAGCAAAACCATCCATCGAGATAAAACGCAAGAGGAGCGTTTTGAGATCATGAGCGCCTATAAAAACTCTGAATTCAAAATTTTGATTGCAACCGATATTAATGCCAGAGGATTGGATATTCCCGATGTTGACATTGTCGTAAATTATGACTTGCCTGATAAAGTAGAGAATTATGTGCATCGTGTTGGTAGAACAGGTAGAGGAAGCAAAAGAGGAAAAGCCTTTTCATTTTGTAGTGAAACCGAAAAGGAAACGCTTGCAGGGATAGAATATTTTCTAGGAAAGCAAATCAAAGTTTTCGAAATTCAGAAAGGAGCTTACCGTGAAACCTTAGACAGTCAAAGTGCTCCGAACAAACTGGAAGATTTAATGAAAGATATTGAATCTTTTAAAAATAAAAAGAAGAAAAAGAAGAAGAAGTAAGCAGCTTTTTCTATTTTTAAATTAACGTCCTCTAATTTTTTACCCATAAAATTGCTGTGTTTTTTATTTTAACATCAAGCCCTGCAAGATGCGCCTGCAAAAAGCAGACCTTATCGATTGTACAGAACTTAGTGAAATTACATTGAGATCAAAGGCTTATTGGGGTTATTCAAAGGAGCAAATGAAAATCTGGAAACCAGATTTGATCATGACCGAAGTTTACATTCAAAACAATTTTGTTTTTAAATTGATTGACGGGACCAAAGCCATTGGTTTTTTCTCCTTCTTGCACCCAGACAGAGAAGAGATTGTTCTGGACAGTTTGTTTGTTGATCCTGATTTTATCGGTTCTGGTTATGGAAGTTACTTAATGCAAAAAGCCATTCGTTTTTGTCAAAAAATAAATGTCAGAACCATTGTCTTAGAAGCAGATCCCAATGCTGTAAAGTTTTATTTGAAGCATAGTTTTGAAATTGCTTCAATGAAAGAAAGTTCTGTTCCTGGTAGATTTTTACCGATTATGCATTTAAAAGTTTAGGGAAGGTTTTGGCTTTAGTGTTTGATCCAATTTCAAGGAGTCTTCTTATTGATCCTAAAAATCAGTATAATTGTAAAAATATTGATCATTTATGAATAGGAGAAAATTCATCCAAAACACAAGCAAAGCAGGTAGCCTCTTGATACTTCCGTCAGGTATTTCACAAATATCAAATAGTACAAATCCAAATTTCACAAAAACCGACTTCGGCAAAGACTTTAAGTGGGGAGTAGCCACTGCTTCTTATCAGATTGAGGGGGCTTGGGATGAAGATGGGAAGGGACCATCTATTTGGGATACTTTTACTCAAAACACCAATAGAATTAAAGATGGCAGCACTGGTAACGTTGCTTGCGATTTTTATCACAGTTACAAATCAGACATTCAGTTGGTCAAGGATTTGAATTTTGATGTTTTTCGATTTTCCATTTCTTGGTCAAGAATTTTTCCTGAGGGGACAGGTCAAGTCAACCAAAAAGGATTGGATTTTTACCATCGAGTGATCGATCATTGTTTGGAAATTGGAGTAGAACCTTGGCCGACGATTTATCATTGGGATTTACCACAGGCTTTGGAAGATCGTGGAGGATGGGTAAACAGAGACATTATTTCATGGTTTGAAGATTATTCAAGTGAAGTAACAAGGGCTTTTGGTGATAAGACAAAAAAATGGATGGTGATGAACGAGGCGGCTTCTTTTTGTGGAGCAGGTTACTTAGGTGGATTTCACGCTCCAGGGAAAAGAGGATTTAAAAAGTTTTATGATGCTGCTCATCATGCCAATATGTGCCAGAGTGGGGGAGCAAGGGTCATTAGAAATGAAGTCCAAGATGCGATTGTTGGTACAACAATTTCATGTTCGTGGATAGATCCTATTGATCAGAAAGAGAAAAATATTTTGGCTGCTAAGAAATTAGATGCCTTTTTAAATCGCTTGTATTTAGACCCAATCGTAGGAAGAGGATATCCTACAGATGCAGGCAAGTTTTTTGAGAAAATTGCTGAAAGGGTTCCTGACTCGGATTATGAAAAATTGAAGTTTGATTTTGATTTCATGGGCGTACAAAATTACAGCAGAACTGTAGCCAAAAAAGCATTTTACATCCCAGTCGTCAAAGCATTTCAGGTTCCACCCAAAAAGAGAGGAGTTCCCGAAGATCAAATCACTGAAATGGGTTGGGAGGTTGCCCCTGATGGTTTTTATAAAATATTGAAACAATTGGGCGAATACAAAGAAATTAAAAGGATGATCGTCACTGAAAATGGTTGCGCTTTTCCGGATAAAGTGGAGGGCAATAGTGTCCACGATCCCAGAAGAGTTCAGTTCTTTAAAGACTACCTTGGCAATATGTTGAAAGCCAAAAATGAGGGGGTAAAAATTGACGGCTATTTTGTCTGGACCTTGCTAGACAATTTTGAATGGGCAGAAGGTTATGAACCGAGGTTTGGTTTGGTACATGTTGATTTCAATACTCAAAAAAGAATCATTAAAGATTCAGGTTTGTTTTTTAAGGAATTGTTGGAAGAGTGATTTCGATATTGATATATTTGATTTTTCTATAAAATGTTTCTGTTATTTTGTTAATATAAGTTATGGCCAATAACCTTTATAAAATTGGATTTGTACTATTCTTAATCCTATCTCAAAGCCCCCTTGCAAGAATCATAGCACAAACCGCTTCTGACCTTAGCTCCTTGCCAGTAAAATCAGGTAAGTATTTACCAGATTTTAGCTATGCAGGATACCATTTTGGAGAAAAAAACATAAGTATCCCGTCTGATGTAACCACAATCAATGCAACAGATTATGGAGTAATACCCAATGATCAGCTAGATGATTCTAAAGCGCTTTTAGAAACCCTTGAAAAAGCCCACGCAGTAAAGGGAGCAGTTAAGATACAGCTACCTGCTGGGAAAATCATCCTAAGCGATGTTCTTTATTTTGAGCGCAGTAATATGGTGTTTAGTGGGGCTGGTAGTGGCGAGTTTGGAACGGAAATTTTCATTCCTAGACCTATGATGTATTTAGAGAACCCAGAAGATCTAAAAGAATTGAGAGAATATTTGTTCGATCTTAACAAGGTGCAAAAGGAGAAAAAGAACAACATATACATCCCCTTCTCTCAATATGCATGGTCGGGCGGTATGTTGTGGACAAGGTCTCCCGGTGCAAGGGTGAAAAAGTACTTAAAAAAATATGATAAGCCAAGACCCGTTTTAGCAAAAATAGATAAAGGAACGAGAGGAAGTCGCTCATTTATGGTAGATGATCCAAGTAATTTGAAGGTAGGGGATGTTGTAGAAATCCAATGGTTTAATAAAGAAGGCGAAAAATCCCAGATTATCACGGAGCTGTATGGAAATTACGACATCAAAATCGGATCTCATCACTGGAATTATCCTGATGTTGCCATTGTTAAACAACAGGTTCAGATTGTAAAAATTGAAGGGAAGCAGGTTAGTATTAAATCACCATTATTAATTAATATAATACCTGATTACAAAGTACAAATGGTTGAGTGGGCGCATTTAGAAGAAGTAGGTTTTCAGCACTTTAAAATTACTTTTCCCAATTCTAATTACATTGCCCATCATGTGGAACAAGGCTATAATGCGATTTATTTAACAAGAGTTTTTAATGCTTGGGTTAAAGATGTAGTCATTGATAATGCCGATAGTGGAATCTTAACAGAATCGATTGCAAATACCAGCATTGAAGATGTGACGACTATAGGTGAAAAAAAAGCGCACTATACTGTTCAGATTGGTGGGGTACACAATGTTTTGGTAAAAAACTTATCCGTTCAAAACTTGGCAGTTCATCCTCTAAGTTTCAATACCTATGCGACTAAGAGTGTTTATACCAATTGTGAGGTATATAATGCCCCCATTCTGGATCAGCATTCGGGTGCAAATCATCAAAATCTTTTTGACAACATAAAGGTGTATATTAATCCTAATCAGAATGGATCATATCCTTTGTTTGCAGGAGGAGGAGCAGGATATTGGAAACCCTCGCATGGATCATTCAGTACTTTTTGGAATATCAATGTTCACTTTTTAAGTCAATTGGACACACCCGATGCCATACTACTAAACGGCATGAAAGATGGAGCCAACGCAATCCTAATGGGTGTTAATGCTAATAAAGAAATTGAAGTTGAATATGGTCCCAATGCTTATATTGACTTTATTAACCAAGCATTACCTCAAATACCTTCACTTTATATTCATCAGTTAAATTTAAGACTTGAAAAGTAAATTAGAATGTACTTTGTCAATTTGAAAACCAGTGAAGGAAGAATGTTTATTAAAGTAATGGTAAAATAAATTGTATTAAATTTAATTAGTTAATTTCCTTAGCGAAAATTAAAATCTTAGGATGCGGATTGAACTGATTTCGGCTTGTTTTAACAGATTATTTTCTATGAAAAATTCTATTTATTTATGTTGTGTAATAGCATTGTTGTTTAGTTCTTGTTCAATTAAGCAAGAAGCAAAGAAAACCATCAAGGAGGCAGATGTTGTTAAAGATAGGCTAGATGAGTTGTCTCTAAAGATGCTAAATCACCTTGACAATTATCCTTTGGATTCTACAAATATTCCACGTTCAGTAAAAGCTGATGGAACGATAAAAGCAGGAAAGTCCCGAGAATGGACAAGTGGATTTTTTCCTGGTGTGCTTTGGCAACTTTATGATCATAGTAAAAATCAAAAAATTAAAGAGGCAGCTGTTAAATGGACTGCTTTTGTTGAAAAGGAAAAATGGGATGATCATACACATGACCTTGGATTTAAGTTGTATTGCAGTTTTGGAAAAGCCTATCACATAAACGATAATCAAGCTTACAAAGATATCGTAGTGCAAGCTTCCAATACCTTGATTCAACGTTACAATGAAAATGTCGATGCCATTCGTTCTTGGGATTTTAATGCAAAAAAATGGGAGTTTCCGGTTATAATTGACAACATGATGAACTTGGAAATGCTTTTTGAGGCAACGCGATTAACGGGTGATTCTCTTTACCACAATATCGCTTACCGACATGCAAAAACCACTTTAGAAAATCATTTCCGAGCTGATCACAGTTCATTCCATGTCGTAGTTTTCGATACTTTATCTGGGAAGGTTTTACAAAAAATTACCCATCAGGGACTCAATGATGAATCGGCTTGGGCAAGAGGGCAAGCATGGGGACTTTATGGATTTACGATGGCTTATGGTTGGACCAAAGACCCAAAGTTTTTAGAAAAAGCTAAAGCCATTGCTCAGTTTTTTTTTACACATCCCAATTTGCCCCAAAATTACATTCCTTATTGGGATTTTGATGCTTCAGATATTCCAAATGAACCACGAGATGTTTCAGCTGCAGCGATAGCGGCATCAGGATTATTAGAGTTGATGAAATACGATAAGATAAACAAAAATAAATACGCAGTATGGGTCAACCATATTTTAACTACACTGTCAAGCCCTAATTATCAAACCGACATTCCTCCTTTTCTACTAGATCACAGTACTGGAAGTATGCCTGGAAATTTTGAAATCGATGTTCCCATTGTTTATGCAGACTATTATTATGTGGAGGCATTATTGAGAAAAAAGAATCAGAAATGAGAATTTAAGGAAAATGAAAACCAAACCAATCCTATCGATCCTTTGGTTTTTTCATGAAAAAAACTTTTTTTTTGTTTAAAAACCTTTAATAAGATACTGCCTAATATCAGTTAAAAACTAAGACATGTTGAAAAATTTTTTACTCTTTACTTTCTTGATGATTCTACTAAGCTTTTCTTATAAAAACACAGGAGCATCTAAGGTCTTATCTGAAAGAAGGATAATAAACATAAATGAAGATTGGAAATATTTGGAAGAAGATGTTTCTACTGTTTCAGAATTAGCATCAAAAACAAACTGGCGAAAAATTAATCTCCCACATACTTGGAATCAATGGGATGCAGTAGACAATAGTCCTGGTTACCGCAGAGATGTAAGCTGGTACCAAAAAGACTTATTGATTGAAGAATTTGAAGATGCTCAATACATTCTATACTTTGAAGGTATCAATATATCTTCTGAAATTTTTTTAAATGGACAACTGGTTGGTAAACATGTTGGAGGATATGTGGGCTTTGAAATAGACATAACGTCCTATGTTCAGAAAGGACAAGAAAATAATGTTGCTGTCCGAGTTGACAACAGTTTTAATCCTGATGTCATTCCTTCCCAAAAAGCAGATTTTTTTATTTATGGAGGGATTACCAGAGATGTTTGGTTAAAAATATTGCCTTCTACAAACATACAAAGCATAATTGTTAAAACACCAAAAGTTTCTAAAAACACGGCTGAAACTACTTTGCAAATTCAATTTAATAAAACCAACAACATAGGAAGCAAGCATCAGATTAAAAGTGAAATTATTGACCTATCATCTAACAAAGTGGTTTCCCAAAAAACCATAAAAGCAGGTGAAATTATTCGGAATAATGCGGTCATCCTGCCAAGTATTTCAAATCCCAAACTTTGGTCTCCAAATGAGCCAAACCTTTATCAAGTGGTTATACAATTGTTAGATGGCAAAAAGCTAGTAGACGAAAAGAAGGAAACAATTGGTTATCGATGGTATGCATTCGAGGATTATGGTGCTTTTTATTTGAACGGAGAAAAATTGTTGTTAAGGGGAACACATCGGCATGAAGAACATGCGGGCTATGGAGCTGCAATGCCCAATGAACTGCACCGAAAAGATATTGAACTAATCAAGGAACTTGGAGTTAATTTTCTTCGACTCGGTCACTATCCTCAAGATCCGGAAGTATACAAAGCCTGTGATGAACTGGGCATCATTGTTTGGGATGAATTACCTTGGTGTAGGGGTGGAATGGGGGGAAGTATTTGGCAAGAAAATACAGAACGATTGTTGACAGAACAAATCAAACAGAGCATCAATCATCCTTCAATTTTTTTATGGTCCTTGGGAAATGAAATTTATTGGTTGCCTGATTTTGAAAATGGAGATGATGAAACTCGTCTGAGTGAATATTTAAAAAAACTAAATGCCTTGGCTCATAAGTTAGATGATTCAAGAATGACAGCCATCCGAAAGTATTATGCTGGGGCTGATTTAGTGGATGTTTTCTCGCCTTCTATTTGGTCAGGTTGGTATGCAGGTGTTTATACCAATTATGAAAATACACTTTCCGAAAATCAAAAAAAATATCCCAAATTTTTACATATGGAATACGGTGGGTCAAGCCATGTAGGTAGACATACTGAAAATCCAATAACAGGTAATGGTGTTTTAAATGAAGATGACTGGGCGGAGGTATCGAATCAAGTTGATATAAAAAATATAGCAAAAAGTGGAGATTGGACAGAAAATTATATGGTTGATTTGTTCGATTGGTATTTGGGCGTCACAGAAACTCAAGCTGATTTTACAGGAAATGCGCAGTGGGCTTTTAAAGATTTTGGAACACCTTTGCGTCCAGAAAATGCCATTCCTTACCTCAATCAAAAAGGCCTTGTCGATAGAAATGGAAAACCCAAGGATGCCTTCTATGTTTTTAAAAGTTATTGGTCAAAAGAACCTTTTACCTATATAGAATCACATACTTGGACCGAACGTCGAGGACCAGAAGGAAAGAGCAGAAACTTATCTGTCTTTAGTAATTGTGAAACAGTTGAACTTTTTAACAATGGCAAATCATTGGGTAAAAAGAATCGCATGATTGGGGAATTTCCTGCTTGTGGTTTAAATTGGGATGTTGTTTTTACCAAAGGAAAAAACGAACTCATTGCCAAAGGATTTCAAAATGGGAAAAGCATTGCGATTGACTCCATGATTGTAAATTATGACCATACACAAGCCAATAAAGCAGATCATATAAAGTTGTCACAGAGAGTATTGCCCAACGGAAATTATTTAATTGAAGCGCTTATGTATGATAAAAACGGACTCAGAGTCTTGGATTATGAAAAACATTTATACTTTTCCAAAGATGGGGCAGGGGAGCTATTGAAAAATTATGGAACACCTACCCGCAGTCAAGTCATTGAAATGGCCAATGGTTATGCTGCCATTGAACTTAAACCAAGTGAAAAAGGAAGAGCCATCATAGAAGCCCGCAACCAAGATTTTAAAGGAAGTTATTTAATTATTGATTTTGATAAATAGTCATCAAAAAAATCATTAAATTATCATGGTAAAACATAAAAATAAACTATGAAAATCTTTTCAATTTTAGCCCCCTATTTGTTAATTATTTTATGTTATTGTTCTTGTAAAAATTCAACAACAGCAACAAAAAAAATGTCCATAAAAAAAGAATCAATAAGCGATGTAAAGAAAACCCAAGCACTTTTATTAACACAAGCTTTTGATTTTGACTCAAGTGATATAAATAAAGTTACTGGAGATTATGTCCCACAAACCGTGATGACCGTTCCTGAGAACTTAGCAGCCCAAAATAAATGGATAATGTTTGAAGGACCTGTTTTGGAAAATGATTTAGTAGCTTATCGGTATTATGCAGACAGTCGGCACCGATTCGATGTATATGGAAAAACAGTTCCCGATTTAGTGATGGATACAGTAAGTTGGAATTATCATGAAATTATGGATTGGGGATCTGATATTTTGAAAGTGGGTAATTCACTTGGTTTAGGCAGTCCTGCTATTTGGTATAAAAACAAAATACATACGCTTTCTGAATGTGATGAAAAAAAACTTGAAATAATCAATAATGATGACAATATTTCTAAGGTCAGAACTACTTTTATAGGCTTGGAAATTGGTGAACAGAAATTTGATTTAATCCAAGATTGGAGCATTGAGGCTGGACAAGCTTGGTCCGAAATTCATTTACAGCTTGTCAATGCTGAGTTACCTGAAGGAATGTATTTTGCTACCGGAATTGTAAAACACCTTCCAGAAATAATTCAAGGAGAAATTGATGGTTATTTCTATGCTATGAATTGGGGAAAACAATCTTTTCACAAAGAAAATATGGGCATGGCTGTCTTGGCTGATAAAAGATACCAAGCTAAAAAAATAGAAGCGGAGCTAAGTCATGCCTACGCATTTTATAATGTAAAAAAAGAAGTCAAATATAGATTTCTTTCTGCTTGGGAAAGAGATCTTAATCAAGTAAAAGATGCAACTACTTTCAAATCTTTAGTTGAGCAATCAATAAAGTAAACCATCTTTCATTAGATATAAGATTAAAAAAAAATTGCACTGTGAAATATTAATAGGTCAAAATCAAGCACTAAGATAAACCAAGCGGAATTGATAAATTAATTATTTATTTCAAGCTTACATTTAATAATCAGCTTATGTGGATTTAGTCAAAAAAAATTGCAAAGACTTGTTTCAAATTTTGAACAGTACATTTGAACAGTATAATAAAATGAAAAAGTACACCTACCTATTTTTACTTATAATGCTGTCCTCCATTTCATGCAAGGAATTGAGCGATCATAAAGTAGCCTATCTCGCACATACATTACCAGTTTCGCATCCTGTTCATCAAGGAATGGAAGTATTTGCTAAAGAGCTGTCTGAAATATCCGATGGAAAACTAACCGTTAAAATATTTCCCGATGCACAATTGGGTTCAGAGCGAGAGGTTTTGGAATTATTGCAAATAGGGAGCATTGCTATGACCAAAGTTAGTGCTGCCGCTATGGCAAATTTTGCGCCTGCTTATAAAGTAATGGGCGTTCCTTATTTATTTCGAGATAAAGAACATTTGTTTCGAGTGTTAGAAGGAAAAACTGGGGAAGAAATTCTTGCAGCCGGAAGTGAATATTTATTGAGAGGACTTTGTTTTTATGATGCTGGGAGTCGCAGTTTTTATACCAAAAACAAACCAATAAAAACACCAGATGATTTAGATGGATTAAAAATCCGAGTGATGAATCACCAAATGTCAGTAGACATGGTCAACAAAATGGGCGGTTCTGCAACACCAATGGCCTATGGGGAATTATATACTGCCTTGCAACAAGGAGTGGTAGATGGGGCAGAGAACAATCCTCCATCATTTGTTACATCTGGTCATTATGAAGTTTGTAAGTTCTACACATTAGATGAGCACAGTTCCATTCCTGATGTATTGGTAATAGGAACGAAATATTGGGATACCTTAACTGTGGAAGAACAAAAATGGATGAAAGCAGCTGCCAAGGTTTCTTCTAAAGCACAGAAAGAATTTTGGAAAAAAAATGTAGAAGAATGTATGCTTAAATTAAAAGAAGCCAATGTAGAAATTTTCAGACCTCAGAAAAGCGCTTTTGCAGAAAAAACGAAATCGGTTTTAGAAGCATTTACAAAGGACCCCTCTATGAAAAAATTAGTCTCAGAAATCCAAAATCAATAAAATTGAGTTATGACAATCTTATACAAAAATATTAATAAAATCATTGAATTTATTCTTGTTTTAATCTTCGCACTATTGGTTTTAGATGTCTTGTGGCAAGTATTTGGCCGCTATGTATTGGGACAGTCATTTTCCTTTACAGAGGAGTTTGCAAGATTTGCATTGATATGGCTATCTGTTTTGGGAGCCGCCTACTTAAATGGGAAAAGAGAACATCTTTCTATGGATTTCTTGCTCAGAAAACTAGAGCCCAATCAATTAAACCGTCGAATGAAAATCATAGAAATGTTAATGTTTGTTTTTGCATTCTTTGTTATGGTAATCGGTGGTGGGAACCTGGTTTATACCACGCTCTATTTGGGACAAGTATCCCCAGCAATGCACATTTCCTTAGGATATGTATATGCCATAGTCCCCATCAGTGGATTGTTGATAATGTTTTTTTCATTGTACAACATTACAAATTATTACTCGAATTCTTGAAATTTTGAGGTCATTTAAAGCTTATTTAGAGCTTGTTAAAAAGATCACTTTCTTTTTTTTTATGCAAGGATCCAATACCAAAATATTATTTTATGCCTATAGAATTCATTAGTATTTTACTCTTGTTTATCATCTTTTTTGGATTGCTAGCTTTTGGTTTACCGGTAGCCTATAGTATAGGAATTTCCACAACAATAACAATATTGTTAAACATAGCAACAATGCCGGGACTTACGACAGTTTCGCAAAGAATGACCACAGGGATTGACAGCTTCGCACTTTTGGCAATACCCTTTTTTGTTCTTGCCGGAGAATTGATGAACAGAGGTGGTATCGCCAATCGAATCATTAACTTTGCAAAATCTTTGATTGGAAGTCTTCCAGGTGGACTTGCCTATGTTAATATTTTAGCCGCAATGTTGTTTGGAGCCATCTCTGGTTCGGCAGTTGCAGCAGCCTCAGCGATCGGAAGTGTCATGACTGAACGAATGGAGGACGAGGGGTTCCCAAGACCTTTCAGTGCGGCATTGAACATCACTTCTTCGACCACCGGCTTATTAATCCCTCCTAGCAATGTCTTAATTGTCTATGCCTTGGCAAGTGGGGGAGCGGCATCGGTTGCGGCCCTGTTTATTGCAGGGTATTTGCCTGGATTATTAGTGGGGATTGCATTAATGTTGGTAGCAGCTTATACTGCAAGAAAAAATAAATATGCCAAAGGGAGTCGTGTTTCCTATGGGACGCTGTTTTCTGATTTCAAAAAAGCTTTCTTTAGTTTGCTAATGCTGGTCATTATTGTGGGCGGAATTGTAAAAGGTGTTTTTACTGCAACAGAGGCAGCAGCAGTTGCCGTTTTATATGCGCTGATTTTAGGCCTCAGTTATCGTACCATTTCATTGAAGGACATTCCCAGTATTTTATTGAGTAGTGCCAAGACGACTGCCATCGTTATGTTTTTAATTTGCACTTCCATGGCCATGTCCTGGTTGTTTTCATTTGAAAGTATTCCCCAACTGATGACTGGATTTTTGTTAGACACTGTTAGCAATCCCATTTTAATATTTTTATTGATAAACATTACATTATTGATCGTAGGAACATTTATGGATATGACTCCTGCAATCCTAATTTTCACTCCTATATTTTTACCCGTCGTAACAGAATTGGGAATGGACCCAGTCCATTTTGGAATTATTATGGTCCTCAATCTCTGTATTGGATTGTGCACTCCACCGGTTGGAACCATTCTTTTTGTGGGTGCTGGAGTGGCGAAAATTTCGGTTTCAAAAGTCATTAAGCCTTTAATGCCATTTTTAGCTGCTATGGTTTTGGTCCTTATCCTGGTAACTTTTTTTGAAGAAATTTCTTTGTGGTTACCCAGCCTTTTTGGCTTGTAAAATAAAATTGATTCAGTGAAAGATTTGAATAAGCATACAAATTCTAGCCATCCTTTGGTCTTATTGTTAAGTCTTATTGTTAAAAAGAACAACATCGCTAAATGCCAAAACCCAAAACTTAAATTATTTTATTAAAATAAACCAATGAGTATTTTAAAATCTTTTGACCTAAGTGGAAAAACAGCCATCGTTACTGGTTGCAATCGAGGTATTGGAAAAGGCATTGCGCTTGGCTTGGCTGAGGCAGGAGCCAATATTATAGGTGTTTCTGCGACTATAAAACTACAAGGAAGTGAAACTGAAAATGAAGTGACTGCTCTGGGAAGAAAATTCACTGCTTACCAATCCGACTTTGCCAATAGAAAGTCTGTTTATGAATTTCTAGAAAAAATAAAATCAGATGGAACACCACCCATTGATATTTTAGTCAACAATGCTGGAACAATTTTACGTGCACCAGCAGCTGAACATTCCGATGATTATTGGGATAGAGTCATAGAGGTTAATTTGAATGCGCAATTTGTTTTAGCCAGAGAAATAGGAAAAGCTATGTTGCAAAGAGGTGCCGGAAAAATTATTTTTACAGCTTCACTTTTAACTTTCCAAGGTGGGATTACCGTGCCTGGATATGCAGCAAGCAAGGGAGCAATTGGCAGTTTGGTTAAAGCTTTGTCGAATGAGTGGGCAGGCAAAGGTGTTTGTGTCAATGCGATAGCCCCAGGTTACATTGCCACTGATAATACCAAAGCCCTTCAAGAAAATCCCGAAAGAAACCAAGCCATTTTAGCAAGAATTCCTATAGATCGTTGGGGAACGCCCGATGACTTTAAAGGCCCAGCTGTCTTCTTAGCATCTGACGCTTCGAATTACGTTAGCGGCGAAATTCTTTTGGTAGATGGTGGATGGATGGGTAGATAATTAAAATTAAACAAATAATTTGAGTACCAGACAAAACATATTTTGAATAAATATTTTCTCGACAAAATGCTTAGCCCGAATGGGGTAAAACTACATTCGAGATGGGTTTTGTCCCATCCCATTTAAAGATTGTAAAGATTGTCTAGTAGTGAAACCAATTAAACAAAACTAAAACAAAACTAAAACAAAACTAAAACAAAATTAATCATGGAACAGAGATACGAATCGTCACCTAAAGAGCTTGAAAGAATGAACACCGCAGAACTGCGAAGTAATTTTCTGGCAGAAAAATTATTTGTCAATGGGAAAGCCAATTTTGTTTATAGTCATTACGACCGCATGGTTATGGGGGGAATTATACCCACGACTAAGACAATTTCTTTAGGAAATTATGTTGAACTAAAAAGTAAGTATTTTCTGGAGAGAAGAGAAATGGGAATCATCAATATTGGTGGGAAAGGAACCATCACAGCTGATGGAAAGTCCTATAAGCTCGATAAGTTGAGTTGCTTATATTTAAGTAGGGGAACTAAAAAAGTTTCTTTCAAATCAAATAGTAAAACAACTAAAGCTAAATTCTACATTTTTTCTGCTCCTGCACATTCTGAATATCAGACAACGCTGTATACCAAGGAAGAAGCATTGCCTTTTACACTTGGCTCAAGTGAAACAGCGAATCATCGAACCATTTATAAATATATTCATGGCGATGGGATTAAAAGTTGTCAAGTCGTAATGGGCTTAACTGTTTTAGAAGAGGGAAGTGTTTGGAATACAATGCCCGCACATACCCATGACCGCCGAAGCGAAGTCTATCTATATTTTGATGTTCCCAAGAATCAAGGAGTGATGCATTTTATGGGACAGCCACAAGAAACCAGACATCTTTGGGTTCAAAATAATCAAGCAATCATTTCTCCACCGTGGTCGATTCATGCTGGATCAGGAACATCAAGCTATTCCTTTATTTGGGCAATGGCTGGCGAAAATCAAGATTTTGCCGATATGGATTTCATTGAATTAAAAAATATCCGTTAAGATTAACAGCATAAAATTTCACGAAAAGACAAAATTATGTCTGAAGATTTTCTCCAGAGTTGGCAGTTAAAAAACTGTCAACTTTTTGGTTGCTAGATTATGACCGATCTTTTTGAGATTGCAAGCCGCTCCTTGCTAAACCAATTTATTCGATTTTAACTGAAATAGATTGGATCTGTTGGTATCTCTACAGCTAATTCTACAAACCATCTATAATATGCGCCCCTTTGGGAATCTCAAAATTTGTGTCATTGGCTTGCGGAACAAATTTAATTTTCGAAACCTTTATGTCTGT
>CALBCY010000114.1 GCA_937927195.1 uncultured Chitinophagales bacterium | reverse complement strand
CTGTTACGCCCAAACCTTCGAATGTCAATCCTATTCCACCTTCAACAGTAATTGCTGTTACATCAGCATCTTCATATTGGAAAGTTACTACTGGAGCTTCTGAATCTGGTGTACACAATAAATCTGCAGCATCTAAAACTACAAACGTCACTGTCAATGAACTTTCGTTTCCAGTAGGATCTGTAGCTGTATAAACAACTGGGTAGCTTCCTGCTGTAGAAATATCAACATCTCCGTCAGCGCTAACTCCCGAAAAGTCTCCATCAGCAATAAAAGCATCTGTTAAAGTCAACAAACCTGCTAAATCATCTGGAGCTACATCAAAATCTTCATCTGGACAAGTTGTATACTCTTCAGCATCTGCAAATCCTAATTCTGGATCAGTTGAATCTACAATTGTAATGGTAACAGTGTAAGTAGATGCATTTCCACTTTCATCTTCCGCATCAACAGTAATTTCATAATCACCAGGTGTTGTTGGATCAACATCACCTGTAATTGTTGATGTAAATGCACTTGCGTCTGTTACAGTGATCGTAACAATGTCATCTTGAGATAAATTCAAACCACCATCTACAACGACAGTAGCACCGTCATCAACAGATTCCTCATTTACAATGATGGTAATATCTGGAGCAGTTTCATCAATTTCGATAATAACAACAACTGTAACTGGCTCTGATTCATTTCCAGCACCATCAATTGCAGTAATTATTACAGTATATGTACCCGGTACAGATGTATCAACTTCATCACCTGAAAGTACCAAAAACTCATCAGGGAAACAGAAAGAATCTTCATCAGAAAGTGACAAAGGCAAATCCGTTAATGGATCAAAATCAGCTCCTGGAGCTAAGTAAACAGTATCTTCATCAGATGTTAAAACTGGAGCCAAATCATCAGCTAAAACAGTTACTTCAACTGTATCAATAAGTTCATTTCCATCACTATCTGTAGTAATGTAGTAAGCTTCATAAACACCTTCAGTAGTAAAATCAACACCTTCTACAATTGTAGCATCCTCGCCAAGTTCCCCATCAGGGAAATCGATAATAATTGTACCTAATTCTGCTAATGTAGTTTCACAACCAACACTAGTGGTAAAGCTTCCCCAATCATAAACAGCGATAGGAGGATTGTCAGAAGGAATATAAGAAGGATCTGCGATTAAAGCAGACTCAAAGTTTTCAACCTGAAATTCATTAGTTGTCGTTTCTGACTGTAATGGAGAAGTAGCTGGATCACCTACAATAATTGAAGGTAAATCATCACGCTGCCAAAGAACAGGAACTTGAGATCCAATAATTCTTCTTGGTAAAGTAGGAAAAACATCCTCATTGAATTCAGCATCTGTTATGTTAACTGGTCCTTGCCAATCACTACCATCATATTTCATTAGGTAAATATCACGGAAAATTAAATCTCCACCTGAATCAGATACATCTCTTGTATTGTCATAAGCAAGGTATAAAGTACCATCTTCTCCAACACCTAAAGTTGTGTGGCCAATTGTTGATGGTCCGTAATACTGGAAATTAGCTCCAGCATCACCTTGGAAACCAGCAGGCAAATTATTAAGTGCATCACCGTCAAGGTCCATTGCAACCGTACCAGGAACGTGCATGTATCCATCAGTTCCCATTGTTTCATTCCAGTAAATAATATCATTGAAAGCAACTTGGAAGAAAATAGCAGCGCCATCTTCATCGTATGAATTCCAAATTGCATTGTATGCAACGTGAGCCATTCCATCATCATCTAAAACCAATGAAAGGTCACCAGCACACCAAGTATCTTCAAATTGAGATGGATCCAATTCAAAAGGATCAGTAGTCGAAGAAATCACTGTTGATTCCCAACTAGCACCTGCATCTGTAGATTTGAAAAGTACAGTTTGCATTCCATAGTCTCCCATAACGAAAGCAATAACATCACCTTCTGCATCCATAGCATAGCTGTCACCACCAACTGTTCTGTTAGCAGCTCCAGATCCTGGAGGATAGAATGGGTAGTGGTCATAAACCTCTTGGATCGCATTGAATCCTTGCCAAGTATCTCCTTGATCTTCTGAACGGTTGAACATTAGTGCTGAACCATTGTCAACACCATCTTCGAAATTCGTGCAAATAACGTTAATAATATCTCCTTGTTGACTTACACGAGGCCATGTTGGATCTTCTGCAGCAGTTTGAGGAACTGCAGCTGACTGCCATCCGAAACCAATTTTCTTAGTAAAAACTAAACCGCCACCAGAGTGAGCAACGATACCTACAGTACCATCACTAAATGAAACGATGTTACTCCATCCAGTTCTATTGGTACCTTCCAAACGCTCTGTTGGTGCAGGACCCCAGCTTCCTGAAGCATTGTTGTTATAACCAGTCCCACGATCAGCATAAGCACCGTCATCAGCAAAACTCATTGTCCATGAAGCGTGCAAAGTTCCATCACTTCCGTAATGTAAACGACGACAAGTTGCAGAGTTAGACTGCAAATCATAAGTGGACGTTCCTACAAAATCAGCTTGAGGATCTTTTGTAAAATTGGTTGTAGATGTTTGAACACCATCTCTTTTTTCCATTCCATTTAAGGCAGCACGATTAATCTGAGCAGTTGCTTTGCTCGTTGACTGCTTAACCGCTTGATGATCTAACTTTGATATCGTAATTTGCTTGTCAGCACTTTGGCCAAAAGCAAAAACAGATACCATCATTAGCGCGACTAATAATTGTAAATTTTTCTTCATATTTATTTATTTTCGAGTAAAAAAAATTTTTGTTTGCAATTTAATAATTATCAATGGCATTACGTAGTCATTGAACTGTTATTTGTTATAAATATCACCCTATTTAAAGGGTTTATGTTAAAAATCTAATTAAATTTTAAAAACGGGTTCAAAAGTCCTAACCTGAAGCACAATTTTAAGATTACAATAAATGTAATTTGTAAAAACTGCAATTTCAGCTATTCAAATAAATAGCATTTGAAATATATTTTATTCTCAACGGTAATTCCTTTAAACCGCTTCAAAAAAACACTTAATCGTTTAGGAAAGGAGGAAATAGTAATATCAATTTCCCAATTTGAAGATTCGTCTTTTGCCCTTGGTTTGCCCTTGATTTGAGATCAATTTTAAACCAATTTATAACAAAAATCTAAAAATGGTTGTCAAAAAACTGTCAGAAACCTATCAGAAGAATGTTATTTTACATAAAATATTGGCAAATTCCTTCTGAAATGTTAAAATTTTGATTCAATTTTTCAAAAAAAAGAAAAACCAAGATGAATTCAGATTTTAAGAATGGCCAATAAAAAAAATAAAAAAAGCCTGAGATGCATTGCATCTCAGGCTTTTTTTATCAATTATATTTTTTCTGTCTAGAATTTCAAACTACATAGCAGAACTTTCACCAATTATCATACAAGCACCAACAGTTACATTCGTAGTTTCATCAATTAAAACCAAACTTCCAGTGTTTCTGTTTCTTCTGTAAGAATCGTAGAATAAAGCTTCAGTAGTTCTTAAACTCACACGACCAATGTCATTAAGACCTATTGTTTTATCATCTGTTAAACGACTCAAGGTATTGATGTTCATCTTGTACTTGATGTCTTTCACTATACATCTTACAGACTTGGTTGTATGCATCAAAGCATATTTTCCTTGTAATTGAAGCGGCCTCTCATTCATCCAACAAACCATTACCTCAATATCTTGGCTTTGGTATGGAAGATTGTCCTCTCTAACAATCATATCTCCCCTACTGATGTCTATATTATCAGTTAAAGTGATCGAAACTGACATTGGTGTATGCGCTTCCATTATAGAATCATTGCCAAAATCAATTGTTTTGATATGAGAAGTAAAACCTGAAGGCAAAGCAACAACTTTATCACCTGGTCTTAATGTTCCTCCAGCAATTCTTCCCCCATAGGCTCTATAATCATGGTGCTCTTCAGAATGAGGACGGATTACAGATTGTACAGGAAAACGAACGTCAATCAAGTTTTGATCACTAGCGATGTAAATATGCTCCAACAAGTACATCAATGTTGGTCCATTGTACCAAGTCATCTTGTCTGATCTGTGAACAATATTGTCACCATTTAATGCAGACATTGGGATAAAACGAACATCTTTCACATTCAATTTACCAGCAAATTCCTTGTATTCTTTTCTAATCTTTTCATAAGCATCTTGTTCGTATTCAACAAGATCCATTTTATTGATACAAACCACAATGTGCGGAATACCCAACAAAGAAGCAATCAACGAGTGTCTTTTGGTTTGCTCAACGATACCATTTCTAGCATCAATCATGATCAAAGCCAAATTTGCAGTAGAAGCCCCAGTTACCATATTTCTGGTATACTGAATATGACCAGGGGTATCTGCAATAATGAATTTTCTAATTGGAGTAGAAAAATAACGGTATGCAACATCAATTGTAATACCTTGTTCTCTTTCTGCTTTCAATCCATCTGTTACCAGCGCAAGGTTGATGTTTTCATCTCCTCTTTTCTCACTAGAACTTTTTACAGCCTCGTAAGTATCTTCGTAAATAGATTTACTATCGTATAACAATCTACCAATCAAAGTACTTTTTCCATCGTCCACACTACCAGCAGTTGTGAAACGAAGAAGTTCCATATTAAGGTAATCTTCACTACTAATTGGTTCTTGTGTTGTAGTTTCCTGCATTTTTTCCTGTTCTTTGTTAGACTGATGATTAGATGATTCTTCTTTTATTTTATCAAGTTCGAAACTCATGATTATTTTATTTTAATTAGCCAATGACAGCGTAGGTAATGGTTTCTTGAAATTATATTCTCTAGAAATACCCCAATTTCTTGCGATCCTCCATCGAAGTTTCAGATCTTTTATCATCGGCTCTTCCACCTCTTTCTGTTTGTCTTGTCATTGCAACCTCTTTTATGATACTGTCCATATCTGCTGCATCTGATAAAGTTGCTCCTGTACAGGTAGCATCTCCAATTGTTCTAAACCTAACGGTCATTTCCTCCACTTTTTCATCTGGCTTCAAATTAAGGAAAGGGGTAACCGCTAAAATTACTCCATCTCTTACAACACAATCTCTTTTGTGAGACATATAAAGATTAGGAATATCTATTTTTTCTAAAGCGATGTATTGCCAAACATCCAACTCTGTCCAATTACTTATTGGGAATATTCTAAAGTGCTCTCCAACGTTTTTCTTTCCATTGAACAAATTCCAAAGCTCAGGTCTTTGGTTTTTAGGATCCCATTGACCAAATTCATCTCTGTGAGAGAAAAATCTTTCTTTCGCTCTTGCTTTTTCCTCATCTCTTCTTGCACCACCTAACGCTGCATCGTATTTTCCAATTTCAAGTGTTTCAAGTAAAACTGGTGTTTGCAAACCATTTCTCAATGCTGTATATCCTTTTTCTTCTACAACTTTACCAGCATCTATTGCCTCTTGGACAGAACCAACTACCAGTTTAGCACCTAATTTGTCCATCAAACTGTCTCTAAAAGCAATGGTTTCAGGAAAATTATGACCTGTATCAATGTGTACCAATGGAAATGGGATTTTCCCTGGATAAAATGCCTTATGTGCAAGGTGAGTCATTACAATTGAGTCTTTTCCTCCAGAAAATAGCAATGCAGGATTCTCAAATTGAGCAGCAACTTCACGAATCACGTAAATTCCTTCAGACTCCAGCTCTCTTAAATGATTTATTGATTTTGACATTAAGTTTGTTTCTATTTTATTTAATTGTAAATGCAAATCTATTTAACTCGTAATCGGTTCTAGTAATAGAATACATCTCCCTTTTGAATAACTATAATTTAAAGGTCACAAAAGAGATTTTGTGGAAATTCTTCAAATAGGTTCTAAAAAGATTTGCAAAGGTAATAAATATCTATCTTAAACAACTGAATTATTCAATGAATAGTGATCTTTTTTAGATCAAAAGATCTATACATCTTAAACAATCCTTTCATAAAAGTAATTCAGGATGGGAAGCAAATTACTGGCCTGTTGCTCAGATTTTGGAAATTGGAGCTATTAATTGGGGATAGCAATTAGGAATGTTCTATTTTTTTGAAGCAGCTTTTATTTGAAATTTCTTTCCATTGATTTTGAAATACGGAGCTGGGAAAGGCGGAAAATAAGTGGCCCGAATGTGTCTGTGAATCTTTTCCTCAGACCAAGACAAATCGATCTCTTTAATTTTATTTATTTCTTTCCTATAGTGAAAGGAAACTCCGCGACTAGCGATTAAGTCTTTTTGAGCCTTTAAATTGTATTTTCCTTTCATTAAGTTGGACAGATTGGCCTTAAACATAGCTATGGAATGAAATACAGTCATTGCATACAATTCATGAACAAAGATTTCAGGAGGAATCGGAAATCTTTGTTCAAACAGAATATCTCCCGAATCAACACCATCATCAATTTTGTGCAGAGTTGTCCCGAATGCTTCTTTTCCATCAATTATGGCAAAAGAAAATTGATTGCACCCCCTATATTCAGGAAGTGGTGCCATGTGAAGGTTTACAGCAATTTCTTCAGCTTTATCAATGTGCTTTTGCTCTAGAATTAAATGAAACTGAACTGAAACAATAATATCCACCTGCTCAAGCGCCATCATTTCATCCAGATCTTTCAACAAAGGAATTTTATTGGATTGACAATACGAACCAATCGAAGCCTCCTCCGAATCCAATTTGTTCTCTTTTGTTAAAACCCCAACGATGGAATAGCCCAAAGAATTGGCCTGCTCTCTCAAGTATTTTAAACACTCAAAGGCAACAGGTTTTGAACCGAGAAAAACGATACTTTTTGCCATAGTTTTTCACTAAACTTTTCACAAAGTTGTATTTATATTCTTGTTACAGAATGTAATTTACTTCATTAAAACTTTCTTGACTATCTCATTCGTTTCACCAAAGATTTTAATGAAATAAAGTCCAGAAGAAGTATTTTGAAGCTCATAAGTAAGCAGATTTTCACCAATAAACAAATTCATCTTGTCAGAATAAACCAACTGACCTGAATTGTTGTACAAATGAATTTTATAATCAGAATTGTGCTGACTGCTAATTTCCAAAGACAAGTGGCCAGAATTTATAGCGAGTTTATTGAAAGACAATGCTTCAATTTTTTCCAAACCATCAACTATTCCACATTTGTTTACACCTATGCTAAAGCAATCACTCACATCAAAATCATAACAAAGTCCTTCCCCACCCGATAGCAAATCAAGTGACGCACCGATCGCTGGAATTTCTGGCCCAAAGCCTACTTTATAATTGATCAAATGCACACAATACTGTCCCTCTTCCATTGCTTCAAACAAACCAGTTGTATTGTAAGCTTTGATGATTCCATCCATTTCACCCGAAACAATTACCAATTGCTCATAATCATCTGTTTCTGTTTGTCCTGCAAAATTTATCACCACTGCTTCCGCCTCATCAATTCCACCCAAAGCACAAAATTCACTTTCTGTATCTTGAACGCTGCCTTTTTCTGCCAAGCAGTTTTCATCACAAGTTATGAATTGTGAGAAAGTAGCAAAAAGTGTATCTAAACAGAAACCACCATCTGGATTAACAACAAAGCAATTTATTGAAACTTCTTCATTGGTGCCTTCTTCTAAATTAACCAGAAAAGAACCTGTACCATTTTCATCTGGCTGATCTGTAAGCCCCATTATAAAGTTATCACAGCTGGCGTTTAACTCTACCGAACATTCTTGAACATTAACAACACCCGTCCATGCTAAATTTGGAAATACAGTAATTGTTCCCACCTCCAACAAAGGAACACATCCTTCATCTTCAGGTGGACCATTGCTCACCGTTCCATCTTCATGTGCAATCAATGCTGCTTTGATAAAATAGTCAACTGGATCGCAAGTATTGTTCACCAATTGGTAAAGCCCATCTTCTTTTTGAAGCAAAGTTCCATCAAGATTATATGGATTAAAATTGGAGTCAACATCATAATAAAAATATACTTCGTCTACTTCTTCAGGCAATTCTGCCCCTTCGATCGACAATTCTATGTCAAACAATGCTAAGCCACAAGAACCTCCTATGCTAATTTGGGGCTCAATCAAATTTGGACAAAGGTTTTCCGCTTGCTCTTCTAAAGAATAAATATCAAAATAGACTTGATCTCCTGTTTTACTGCCATTGTCATTTGCTGCCAAAGCCGCCAAATAAAATGTAACACTTCCAGTTCCAGCAGCTGGAGCTATCCATTCAAATGTCCAATCTCCCGTTGTGTTATTGGTGTTTTGATGCGTAAGGTAATTTCTGTTTCCTTGTGTTCTTATTTGCATCCCTACTGGAGTTACAAAATCTCCAACCGAAGGACTGGTGTTTGCCCCGGGATTCCCCTCAATAGCAACCATTTGCATCCCATACAAAGACGCTGCTCCATCGGTTGTGCTAACTGAAATCTGGTAAGTTTCTCCGGGGGCATATTCCGTGATGTCCTCTTCAAAAATTATTTCACAAGAACCAAAACCATTTAATGAAGCCGCTCCATGACAATTTGTATTGCCGCAACTGCCTTCTCCAGGTGCGTTTGTTACAGCTGAAATATTACCAGAGGTTCTAGTGTAAGAAGTGTTAATATTAATCAGAAAAAAGAAGCTTGTCAGAAACAGAACTACAATAAAAAAACGTTTCATACTTTATAGAATTAAAATGTGAGCATATTTAGAGCATGTTGGAATTAAGCTTTTGGCATTTGGCAATCAAAAGGCATCTTTCAGTAAATATTTTCAGCTATTTTTTCTACAATAGCCCTGCTATTATCAAAAATGAGCTTTATTTTTTCTCTAAAATCTGCAATTTTGAGATCTAAGCCTAAATTCCAAACAAGCTCTTAACAACAGTATTAAGAAAAAGTTAAGGAATGATTAATTTAATGATCCAAAATCAATAATACCAAAGGTAGTGTTATCTATCAATGAAAAAACTCTTAATTTTGCATTTGTCACGATCAAAACAAAATTTCACCATTTAATAATTAAACATGTTAGATACCATCCAAGAAACAAAAACAATGGATACAATCCCAACGGTTAATTTACAAGATTTTTGGTCTGGAGACCAAGAGCTGAAAAATGCATTCGTCAACAAATTAGGGGAAGCCTTTGAAGAAGTTGGCTTTGTTGCTGTAAAAGGCCACGGAATTCCAGATGAGCTGATTGGAAAGCTTTATGCGCAAGTTAAAGACTTCTTTGGTCTGCCTGTCGCAGAGAAACTACAAGTAGAGGTTCCTGGAACTGCCGGCCAAAGAGGCTATACCTCTTTCGGGAAAGAACATGCCAAGCAGTCAGATGCTCCTGATTTAAAGGAATTCTTTCAATTTGGCCAAACCGTGTCCGCAGATCATCCTTTAAAAGATCGCTATCCTGATAATGCCCAGGTTGAGCAACTACCAGAATTTAATGGAACTTTGATCGACGCCTACCGTGCTTTCGAAAAAGCTGGAGGAGGATTGTTAGAAGCGATTTCAATTCATTTAGGTTTGTCGCCTGAATATTTTGTCGATAAAATTCACAATGGCAACAGCATTTTAAGAGCCATTCATTATCCACCAATCACCGAGGAACCAAAAAATGCCATTCGTGCCGAACAACACGAGGACATCAATTTGATTACCTTATTGGTAGGTGCATCGGCAGAGGGTCTTCAATTGCTCAACAAGCAAAATAAATGGGTTCCGATCAATGCAGGACCAGGAGAGATTGTTGTCAATGTTGGAGACATGTTGCAAAGACTCACAAATAACAAACTAAGATCTACCACTCATAGAGTTGTCAATCCTCCAAGAGAGTTGTGGAACACTTCAAGATTCTCAATTCCTTTCTTCCTCCACCCAACTGCTGAGATGAAGTTGAACTGCCTTGAATCTTGTGTAGATGCAGAACATGGTTTAGCTTATGAGCCAATTACAGCTGGTGAATACTTGGATGAACGATTGAGAGAAATTGGATTAAAAAAATAATGGTTCGGTTTTAGGTATTCGAGATACTGCCGGATATTGAAATTCAAAAAATACCAAAGGCCAATTCAGATGTTTCTGAGTTGGCCTTTTTTTATTTTATAAAATTTGAAATTTTGGGATCGGAGGATGGAGGATGGACGCTATAAATCGCCTTGCCAGATGCCACATGCCACTTTCCTACCTTCCTATTCTCTTACTTTGGCCAATTTCCACTAAGGCAATTGAAAGAAGGTTCTAATTTTGATTGTAAATCTTTCTATAAAATACAGGAACCGAACAAGGAATTCTGAACATCGAATTCTGAAAGCAACTCTATCCTGAAACAGCTGTCAGATTATGGGAGATCAGGACATAGAAAAAGTATCCATAAAACATCAGCAAAACTATGCCTTGCCATTTTTGGAATTTGCGGAAGATTAAGACCAGAACCAAGGCTGCTGTTGCTATCAGCATAAGAAAAAGACCATGGCCCAGAATTACATCTGGTATAGCCAATCTACCAATTAAGCCTGGAATGCCCATCACGGCAAAAACATTCAAAATATTCGATCCGACAAGATTGCCAAAAGCAACTTCAATGCTTCCTTTCTTAGCAGCACTGAGACTTACAAACAATTCTGGCAATGAAGTACCCAAGGCAACTGCACTTAGTGATATGATCTCTTTTCCAATGCCAAGAATTTCAGATAATTTAATGATGGATTCAATGTTGTATTCTGCCGATAGGGCTATGAGCACAATACTTACCATCAGTATTAAAACAGATTTAAATTTAAAGGGGGGTTTGTCTGTTGCATCGTCTTCTTTTGTGTTGAAATAATTTCTTAGCTGCATTCCTATGTAAGCAAAAATTCCTAAAACACAGATCAAAGCTTCGTTGAAACTAAACACCTGATCGTTGAAACAACCATAGGTAATAATCCCTGCAGAAAAAGACAATAACAAAACGTCACCAAGGTTAAATTTCAAATTCAACACTCGCCTTGAGCTTACCAAAAACACAACACCCAAAACCAAAAAGACATTGGTAATATTTGAACCAACAACATTACTCACAACGATTTCCGAAGAGCCTTTTTTTACTGCTACCAAGGAACCAGCCAATTCAGGAATGGAAGTTCCCAAAGCAACAATGGTTAAACCAATGATAAATGATGGAATTCCAAAAGACAATCCAATATCTTCAGCAGCATCTATAAACCAGTCAGATGATTTCACTAGAAAAATCAAACTGACCAAAAACACCAAACTCCAAATTAAAACTCCAGGCATTTTCTTTTTTTATGAGACTCAAAAAAACTTTCTTTTTGTATGAAAGCTTGTTTAACAATTTAATGACACATTCAACAGCTATAACTGTTATTTTATTGAAATCTATTAATCAAATTTTTACCAAAATGAAAAAGTATAAATTCCGCATTTCATTCCTGATTGCATCAATAAGCATTATGAGTGTTTTTTCAAATTATGTAACAGCCAACAACAATGATTTATCTGAGAATCTTAGCGTGGGCGAAATTACAGGAAAAATAATAGAAAGTGAGACTTCTGAAGGTATTAGTGATGCATTGGTGATAATTCAAGCCAACGGCTATTATCAAGATGTAGAAACGGATGCCAATGGTCTTTATTCATTAAAAGCTGTTCCTGTTGGGACTTACCTTCTTTCCGTTTACAAAACGGGATATCAGACCAAGCAAATTACCAATGTTTTATTAAAAGCAAGAGACACTAAAATTCTTGATGTTGAAATTCAAAAGTTTTCCTTCGACATTCCTGAGGTTATTGTAATTGAATACACCATTCCTCTCTTCGACCCAGCTACTCCACATCATGGAGGACTTACAGGAGCTGAAATGAAAAAGATTCCGCTTCGCAAGCCTCAAGATATGGCTGTACTTAGTGCGCCTGGCCTTTTTCAAAACCAACAAGGCGATATTCAGATAAGAGGGGGACGAGTTGGCTCAACAGCCTATTATGTTGATGGAATGAGGGTGAGAAACCTACACGGAATTCCCGCTCAATCAATCGATCAAATGAGTGTAATTACAAGTGGGATTGAGGCAAAGTACGGAGATTTGACTGGTGGAGTAATTATTATTACAACCAAAAGCTTCAGATCGTTTTAACATCTTAAATTAATTTCAAAACTATTCGGCTTTCTAAAATAATTATTAAACGTCTGATAAAGAGCCTCCTGTTCACTATTTAACCAATAAAACAGGAGGTTTTTTAATGCAACAGAAACTAATTAATAGCATAATTTTTGTATTCACAAAATTTTTTAATATTTTTTTTGAAAAAAGTTCCATAAATATTTGCAAGTAAGTTGCAAATTAGTTTATACTTGTATCATAGACGGTCAGAAAAGGATTATGAAAAATCAGTTACCGTTTTCTTTGAAATATTAGATTAAGAATTTTCACAATTGACTATTCAAAGCTTAGGTTCCAAATAACAGAGATTAAGCATCTCATAGATTAAAACAAGATTGGAACTCTTACCACCGGAACTGTCAATTACATTTTAAATATTTTTTTTTCAATTAGCTTTCAGATTAAAGCAAGTTTTAATGATGTTACTTTGTCCTTAAACGTTCAAGCAATTCCGCTTCAAACGATAAGCCCCTAAAGAGCAAAGTATCGCCCCCATTGTAAAAACTACCTTTAGGAATGCTTCATTGACAATTTGCGTAAAGCATGGTTTTTAGAATAAAATTACTGTTACTCTCGCCTTTCTTTGATCATTTAAAAAAGATCATCTATACAGGCTAAAACATAGAGTTGACCCCATCAGTAATTTTTTCAACAAATAGAATGGACAAAATCCAAACGGGATTGTTATGCCATGTTTAAATTCGCATAAATGGCTACAAGGTATAAGGTAGCTTAATAGGCAAGGTATGCCTGAGCATATTTTGCGCTCTTAAAAAGAGACAAGACAGGTGTATTTACACCTAATTAATTAACCTCTAAAAGTACTTAACATGAATCTTATTACATCACTAAATTCATCACTATATAAAACCACCTTAATGAAACCTATTGCATTCCTATTTAGTATTTTCACCTTATCCAGTTTAATGTTCGGTCTTAATGCCCAAAACACGGCTCAAAACAATTCGGACAATAAAATTGAGGTACTCAGCAAAGATGTTGTTTCCTCAGGAGGAAAAAATCTTAGCAGTGAAAATCTTAAAATGACTTTTACGCTTGGTGAAATCTCAGTTGGCTCCAATAATGAAGACCAAAACATAAATGCCCAACAAGGATTTCAAATCCCTAGAATTACTGTAATCAAAAGCCAAAACATTGCAAACAAGACGGAGTTAAATCCGCTTGAATTAGAAATCAGCGTTTACCCCAATCCTTCCAGTGATTTCATCAATATTGCTTTGGACCCCCAAGAAGCAATTGTGTTTTACAGAGTTTTTGACAACACTGGACAAATGATCGTCTCAGATGAAATACCAGCCTACCAGAATTCAAGCAAAATAGATGTAAGAAATTTACCCAACTCGACGTACTTCCTTAACCTTCACGATAAAAATGGAAATATTATCTCCAATTTTAAAATTTTAAAAACAGACTAATCCCCTAAACAAGATTGAAAACATATTTTTTTTCGGTAAAATTTCGGTTTCTGTAAAGCCATTTTTTTGCCCTGGGCAAGCTATGTTTTTTATAAAATATTTTACCATGAATCACCACTTAAAAAATAACCCTAAATATAAACTTATGAAAACCCTATTTAATAATCCCAAATTTTTGAAAACGATGAATCCACTAAGATCGATAATAACACTGCTAACTTTTTTTACTTGCATTTGCTGCTTTGCTCAGGCGCCCCAAGCCTTCAATTACCAAGCGGTCGCAACCAGTCAGTTTGGTTCAGTTTTAACCAATAGCAACATTAATGTCAAAGTCAATATTGTGACAGGTTCTGCCAATGGAACAATTGCCTATCAAGAGATACATTCTGTCAGTACTTCAGAAACTGGCCTGTTCGCTATTGAAGTTGGAAACGGTGTGGCCATTGATGGAGCTTTCGAAGATATCAACTGGCCAAACAATGCTCACTTCTTAAAAATAGAAATTAGCAACAGTGGGAGCATCTCAAGTGGTGGACCAAAGTTTGGTGGCATTTCACAAGGCAACAACTTACAAAGCACTGGATTTTACCAAATTGGAGTAACACAGTTGCTGTCTGTCCCTTATGCTTTGTATGCTGAAGGAACTGCTGGACCAGAAGGAGCACAAGGACCTCAAGGGATTCAAGGACCTGAAGGACCACAAGGCCCCCCTGGTGAAGATGGAGCGCAAGGACCTCAAGGACCTCAAGGAAACACAGGACAGCAAGGTGCACAAGGACCACAAGGACCAGTTGGACCTCAAGGAGCAACTGGACCACAAGGACCACAAGGACCAGAGGGACCACAAGGACCTACAGGACCAGAAGGACCTGCAGGGCCAATGGGAGATCAAGGTGCTCCAGGCGAAGGTGCTGGAACCCCGGGAATTGATTGTTGGGATACCAATGGAAATGGATCAAATGATGCGAGCGAAGACAAGAACGAAGATGGAGTATTTAACGCTTTAGATTGTCAGGGCGAACCTGGTGAGGATGGACCCCAAGGAAATACAGGGCCTCAAGGAGAGACTGGACCTCAGGGTCAGCAGGGATCACCTGGAAACTGCGGACCATGCCCACCAGGGCCTCAAGGAAACACTGGACCACAAGGACCTCAAGGAGAAACCGGGCCTCAAGGAAACACTGGGCCTCAAGGACAAAATGGAATTAGCTGTTGGGACACCAATGAAAATGGTGTAAATGATCCTTCCGAAGATATAAATCAAGATGGAGCATTTTCAGCTGTTGATTGCCTTGGCAGTCTTGATGGAGTTGAAATCATTAATTGCGAACCGGGACAAGATGGACCTCAAGGAGAACAAGGACCTCAAGGAGAACAAGGCGAACAGGGGCTTCAAGGCCCAACTGGACAACAAGGACCTCAAGGACCACAAGGAAATACTGGAGCACAGGGAATTCCTGGAGCACCAGGACCTGCAGGAATTAGCTGTTGGGATTTGAATAATAACGGTATAAACGATGAATATGAAGACACAAATGGTGATGGACAATTTACAGCTTTAGATTGTCAAGGTGTAGTTGAAGGTGGAAACATTGATTGCCTTGAGGGAGCTCAGGGACCTCAAGGAGCGACTGGACCTCAAGGAGCGACTGGGCCTCAAGGAAATACTGGACCTCAAGGAGAGACTGGACCTCAAGGGCCAACAGGTAATTCAGGGCCTCAAGGACTTCCTGGTATCGATTGCTGGGACCTCAATGGAAATGGGCAAAATGATTCTAACGAGGACTTCAATAATGATGGAGTATTTGATGCAGTAGATTGTCAAGGTGTTGTTGGACCAGCTGGTGAATCTCCTTGGAATGAAAGTGAAGATGTTATATTTTTTAATGGCAATGTAGGAATTGGTACCAATGATCCAGCTTGCAATTTGGATGTAGCGGGCAATGTTTGCGCCAATGGTGTGGCTTTGAGTTCGGACAGAAGGTATAAAAAAGACATTGAGACACTGAATAATGTATTGGCCAAAGTTTTGCAAATGCAAGGCGTGAGTTATTTATTCAAAACGGAAGAGTTTGCTTCTAGAAATTTCCCGACCGTCAATCAAATCGGATTTATTGCTCAGGAAATTGAAAAAATATTTCCTGAATTGGTCATCACAAAGGCCGATGGTTACAAGGCGGTCGATTATGCAAAGCTTAGCCCAATCTTGGTTGAAGCAATTAAAGAGCTTAATGCTCAAATCGAACAAATCGAACAAGACAATGAATCTTTTGATGCACAAGCAAATCAAATGAAAGCTGAATTGACAAACATCAAACAACAGCTTGGCCTTGAAAGCAAGTAAGTGCAAGGGCAATTACCTAATTAATAGACATTAGATTTTAGATAAAAGGATTTCAAAAAAATAGAATGTAAAATAAGCTCATTCTATATTAAAAAAACTTGAAAGCCTAAATCTAAAATCTGATGTCTGCTCATCAAAAAATAAAAAAATACGGTCATGTTAAACAGAATAATAATAAATATAATTTTTCTTCTCGCTTCAGTATCCTTGTTTGCACAGGACTACGGAGCCCCTCAAGCCTTCAACTTTCAAGCATTCATTTCAGGTACCGACGGAACCCCACTGAGCGATCAGTCTGTTGGAATTCAAATTGATTTGATTGCTGAAAGTCCGCAAGGCGATGTGGTTTACTCAGAAACGCATAGTGTAAGCACCAATCTCAATGGTGCGGTTAATTTGTTTGTTGGTTTAGGTCAGGTTCAGACAGGAGTTTTTGAAAACATTCAGTGGGGAACCGCTGATCATTTTATCCAAATTTCTGTGGATCAAAATGGAGGTTCCAGCTATGAGTTGCTGGGTGTTTCACAAATCCTGTCTGTTCCTTATGCCTTAATGGCACAAAATTTAATTGGGGCTTTAGGAAATACAGGTTATCAAGGAGATCCTGGACCTCAAGGAGCAGAAGGACCACAAGGAAACCCTGGACCTCAAGGAATTCCTGGGCCTCAAGGAGCACAGGGAGGACCTGGTTCAATTGGGCCAATTTGTCCTCCAGGTTTATCTCTACAAGGTGAAGCTGGTCCTCAAGGGCCAACAGGGCCAGAGGGCGATATTGGTCCAGAAGGACCGCAAGGACCTGAGGGAGCAAAAGGGGCAACAGGAGCAGCAGGTGGAGCTGAAGGTACACCTGGCACAATGTGTTGGGATTTAAATGGCAACCTCAATCCAGAACCATCAGAAGATAAAAATGCGGATGGATTATTTGACATTGCCGATTGCAAGATTGATGGGCAAATTGGGCCTGAGGGACCACAAGGAAACACTGGGGCACAAGGGCCTCAAGGAATACAAGGAAATACAGGGCCTCAGCCAGCATCAATACCAGGAGAGACAGGTAACATGGGACCACAAGGCAACGCTGGACCTCAAGGAAACACAGGGTTTCAAGGGGAAGCTGGTGCTACAGGATTAAAATGTTCAGATATTAATCTAAATGGAATTGATGATCCAGAAGAGGACACAAATGGCGATGGTCTATTTAATTCAGAAGATTGTGATGGTTCAGGATTGTACGCTGGACCAACTGGTCAACCTGGCCAACCTGGCCCGCAAGGCATAGCAGGTATAGTCGGAGAAGTTGGTGAGGTTGGTATCGATGGACCACAAGGAAATACTGGTCTTCAAGGAGAGACTGGTCCTCAAGGAGTTGATGGTGAAATACAAGGGCCCAATGGTATTCACTGCTTTGATTTAAATGGGAATGGTCTCCAAGATGAGAATGAGGACACCAATGGAGATGGCCTTTATAATATTCAAGATTGTCCAACTTCAAATGAAACTACTGTTTTTCAAGGCGATACAGGACCACAAGGAATAGAGGGGCAACAAGGGCAACAAGGAGCACAAGGACCAACAGGAGC
>CALBCY010000113.1 GCA_937927195.1 uncultured Chitinophagales bacterium | reverse complement strand
TACTCGTCATTCCTGATTTAATCAGGAATCACGCAGACTACTTGTCACATTCCATCTGTGGTAGACGAGCCGTTTATCCTATGTAATTTTGTATCCGCCTAGTCCGTGGGATTTCGGATATTTTCTTCCTTGTTTTTTATGAAATGAGTTTTCGGGAAAATTCCGAAATGACGTGGTGGGGTGTGGTTGTGTGATGCCCAGGTTTCTTTCCACGCAGATTGTATTTGGTCCGTGGGATTTCGGATATTTTCTTCTTTGTTTTTCTATTAAATGAGTTTTCGAGAAAATTCCGAAATGACGTGGTGGGGTGTTTGTTGCTTCTCTATTAACTCTAATCAATGATTGCCCATTCTTCAACGGATCAAGGTAACCGCTCCACTTAAAAACTCCTCTTTTTGGTCGAGAGCTTGATAGCGCAAAGTATAGATATAAACAGCAAGGGGCTGTTCTTCCCCTTTAAAAGTACCATCCCAATTACTGCTGGTTTCATTTCCCACAAAAACCACTTGCCCCCACCGATTGTAAATTTTAAATTCAAGTATAAACTCACTCTCTAATCCGATAGGGCCGAAAAAATCATTTAGACCATCTCCATTTGGTGTAAATGCATTAGGAATGCCCATAAATGAGGAAATGACAACTAACGTATCTAAAGAGGGCATGCTGTCCACTGGAAAATCTATCTGCGGTACACTGTCAATTGGATTTTCTATAGGTGGAATACTGTCAATCGGAATATCCAAAGGCTCTTCCTCGTTAACAGTAATGATTAGGTTTCCTGTTGAAATACAGCCATCTATTGAAGTGGCAGTTAGCAATAAATTATAGGTAGTTGCTGAGCTTGGTTGAGGATTAATTGTCGTGGACGAGGCTGATGGATCAGCAAAATTGACATTGTCCAATCCTGAAACTTCTTGCCACGAATAAACAACCCCAATGCTTGATTGATTGTTTCCCGCATCTACTAAAATCACTTCGTTCCAATCTACAATGGTGTCTGTGGTGTTTGTTTGGCCAACAAAAGGAGAGATAGTCGGTGTCAAGGACGTCTCAAGTGTATCTTGCCAAGTTAGTACGCATCCATTGGAATCCGTCACAGTAAGGATATAAACGCCTGCTGATAAATCAGTGATACTACTAGTCGTATCGGTGGTATTCCAAACAAAACTAAAGGGAGAATTCCCACCTGAAACAGAAGTGCTTATGAAACCATCTTCGAGCCCATCGCAGGTTTCATTGTTAACCGAATCAACTGTCAAAGACATTATTGTCAAGTTAAGCGTCACGACAGAATCACAACATTCTGAATTGGTCAAGGTATGGGTTGCTGTATTGTTACTGGTGGTATAGGTAATCCCATCTATCCATGTCATAGAGTCACAAGTTGTAATGACATCTGTCCCGGTGTTTTCGATACAGGGACTAAGTTTTTGAATGAAAACATCATAGCTCCCTGCTGATACAACATTAGTCACCCCAATGTTGGGATCAAAATCTACGGTATCTACAAACTTTCCAGTTGTGTAGACATTCCCTATCCCATCAACAGAAATAGAGGAGCCAGTATCCCATGATTCCCCTCCCATACTTTTGGCCCATTGAAAACTCCCGTTGATTCCCAGCTTTAGAATCCAAACATCATCATATCCAAGAGCATTGTTCGCTGTTAAGTTATAGGTCTCTACTCCTGGATCAAAATCTGCTGTTCCCTCAAAATATCCCGTGCAGTAAACATTGCCAAAAAGATCTACTGCTATGGATTGTCCAGCATCAGGAAAAATTCCTCCGATGTTTTTGGCCCACTGAAAATCTCCATCAACATCCAGTTTTTGGATGAAAACATCAGCGCTACCTGCAGAAAATAGATTGCTTATTCCTTCGCCAGGATCAAAGTCCATTGAATCTTCAACGACTCCAAAGACTCCAATTGTATAAACATTGTCCCAAATATCTACGGCGATATCATGTCCGGCTTCATAACCCAATCCACCCATTGTTTTCGCCCAAACAAAATTTCCATCGGCATCTAGTTTGAGAACAAAGGTATCGTTGTTTCCAGCAGCTGTTACATTGAATGTACCAGCACTGGGATCAAAATCGACTTCACCTGTGAAGCTTCCAGTAGCATAAACATTGTTAGAATTATCGATTGTTATTGAATTGGGCGTTGAATAGTTGGTGGCTTCGATGACTTTCCCCCAAACATAATTCCCATCAGAATCTAATTTTAGAATGTAAGCATTGGGGCCTCCGACACTCGTTAAATTTTCAACACCAGTGCCTGGGTCAAAATCTATTGTACCATAAAAATGCCCAGCAATCAAAACATTACCGAACTGATCAATTGCCAATGATCGGACAGTCTCATTGTAAACCACTCCCGATGATCCAATTCTATTGGCCCAGACAAGATTCCCATCAGCATCCAATTTCACAATAAAAACATCAGAATAACCTACTGCAGTTAAATTTGAGATTCCAGCATTCGGATCAAAATCTCCAGTGCCGTTGAAGCGACCTGTCAAAAAAACATTACCAGAATCATCGACACCAGTGGTCATTCCGAGGGCATCACTATTGTCTCCTCCCATGTTTTTAGCCCAAACCAAATCCCCCAATGAGTCCAGTTTTTGTATAAAAACTTCATGTGCAAACAATGAGGTTAAATTGTAAACTCCGGGGCCTGGATCAAAGTCAGCAGTGCCTTCAAAATATCCGATGGTGTAGATATTCCCCGAATCATCGAGGACTGTTGACCATGATGTTTCTTCGCCTGTTCCTCCAAAAGTTTTAACCCACTCAAAACTCTGTGCTATAGCTGCGGTACTACCTATTAATAAGAGTAATATTGGTATTCCTTTTAGCATTGATTTATGAGTTATGTAAATTCTGGTACCTTTGTGCTTTTGTCTGTATTTGAGCTGATGCAAGCTCGCATTAATACCACAGTGTTTCCTGTATACTAATAGGACGCCCTAATGGAGCATTTCGTTGCTCATTGCGAAATTGGAACATCAATTTTACTGATTCTCCTATCAAAAGCTGAACTATATTTTACCAATATAAGCTATTAACAGCCTATTCATAAATTAAATCAATAAACCATCGGTTGTTTGACTTAGCTAAAATAAGGGCTATAATATGCTTGGAGCGTTGAAAACATGACTGGATAAATGTGTAACAGACAATCGAACTTTGTAAAGCAGTATTCTATCAAAACCAACTCTCAGCCCTAAACGTCATTCCTGATTTAATCAGTAATCCTGCAGACTTTTTGTCACATCCCATCTGTGGAATATGGGCCGTTTCTGATCGAAGTGGCTATCATTTTTACTTACATTTGGTTCGTGGGATTTCGGATATTTTCTTCCTTGTTTTTCTATGAAATGAGTTTTCGAGAAAATTCCGAAATGACGTGGTGGGGTGTGGTGGAGTGTGGGATGTGGATGGTTATTTGCACCCGCCCTAGAATGAATTGTTCTGTCTTCACATGCTTTCCGTGCCCTACTCGTCATTCCTGATTTAATCAGGAATCACGCAGACTACTTGTCACATTCCATTTGTAGGAGACAAGCAGTTGATCCTATTTAATTTTGTATCCGCCTAGTTCGTGGGATTTCGGATATTTTCTTCTTTGTTTTTCTATAAAATGAGTTTTTGAGAAAATTCCGAAATGACGAGGTGTGGTGTGGGTCAATTATTTCACTATAAAATCAAAAAAAATTGGCATTCAGTGAAATTTATTTCACCAAATGCCAATTTCAATATAGCTATTTTTTAAATTTTATCTATCGAGCGACAACGAATCTTTTCGTGACCACTGCTTGACCATTGCTCATTTTAAACAAGTAAATGCCCTCGCTTAAATGATCAATTGGATATTTTATTTTACTAGCTCCTTTTGGTAAAATTTGTTCACCGATGTTGTCCACCTGTTTTCCAGCAAGATTAAGGATTTCAAGCTGAACATCACTGGCTTCATTCATTTCTATGGTGAAATAAATTTCTGAGCTGGCAGGATTTGGTTGCAAAGCCACTTTGATGTTTTGTGAAATTTCATCAATTCCCGTATCAGCAGATTTTAAGGCGACAACAATCAAATCATCCTTTTCAAAACTTGGATTCCCTTGCAGAAATTCAATGTTCAAAACACTTTCTTCCTGCAAAACAGCATCCCAACTTTTTACAATAAAGTTTTCTCCGTTTTCGATTCCATTGTCACCCGCTAAAGTTTCGTCTATTCCGTAGATCAACATTCCAGCAACACCGTTATCCTGATAAACACAAGAACCAACCAATAGACCATCTTGAGTAAAAACAGCAATTTCATCTTCTGTGTTAAATCTGCCTTCTGGATCCATTAAAACGAAAGTAGCATTGTTCGGATGAGCTGCAATGTTTCTTGTGAAATGAACCGGTTCTAATCTTTCATTTTCCTCTCCAGCTTCTGGCTTCAGCATTGCATCGCTTGGATCATACATCAAGTTATTTGTTGAAGACATTTTCACCTGGTAACCTTGTGTTGGTTCCATATCTCCAATTCCATTAAAACCAAAAGCTGGCGTGTAAGCCCCGTCTAGGTTTTTGACTTGTATTACATCAGCAGCAATATTGGCAAATACATCAATTGGATCTGCCACTCCGTTTTTCAACCAATAAGCAATGATGTTCCAACCGCTATTCAAAGGAATCACATCGACCAAAGGATCAACTTCTTGATTGCCATTAATTGTCAATGTATTGGCAACCGAATTTTTCACTTGATAGCCTTCTTCTATTTCCCAACCACTAAAAGTATTAAAACCCAAAGCTGGTGTGTAGACGTCGGTTAGATTTTTCACTTGAATTATATCACTTTGAATTCCTGAAAAGATAACAACCATGTCATCATTGATTGGATAGCAGTAACTAGAAATAATATTCCAACCAGCTTCTAATGGAATGTTAAGGGCACATCCTGCGGTAGGAGTCACAGCAGGAATAACTCCTCCTGTTCCGACTTGAAACAATCCCGAATTTGTAACATTGGTTGTATAAGTGCCATTTCCAGAAGAAAAAACCAAAGGAGCCGGAAGTGTTACAACTACATTATAAACCCCTAAAGAAAGTCCTCCTTGAACAAAGCTGCCAGTACCATTTGTCATCAAATTATATACTGCGTCGTCAGCCGTTCCGAAAAGGCCATCAGCACCAGCTCCTGTAATGGTAACTGTCGCATTTTGAACACCCATTTCACCAGTATCAACCATTCCATTCCCGTTCAAATCTTCAAATACAGTGGACCCGATAGATCCAGTTGAACAAGAGGTGAATTCACAAGAAGAATCGTCGCAAAAAAAGCCAGAATCATAATTGCATGCTGAAGGATCTGTACAGCCAGCAGGGGCAGTTACTACTTCAAAAACTGTGGTTGCTGCGGTTGTACAAGCAGCATTTTCAGAACTCACAAAATATACAGCATAAGTCCCTGCTTGTGTAGCAGTAAAAGTCTGCCCGTTTGCACCTCCAATATCAATATTATTTAATTGCCATTGATAGGTATATCCAGCTGGAGCAGCTGAATCTGCAGTCAAAAGTGTACTGTTTGAACCAGTTGTACCAGCATCACAAATTTCAGCATTTCCAGTAATTCCAGGACTTGTTTCCGGATTGCAAATACAAGGGAAGCAAGCACAAGAAACATCTAGATTTGTTGAATAATTTGTAAAAGAACCATTGTTGTATTTATTGGTAGGATCATTCGTTCCATCATTGAAATTGGTTTCGTCCGTCCCAGTTGGATTGACAGGGAAACCGTTTTCAACTCCAGTAAAGGCCAAGTTTGGATTTCCTGTTGGATCGAGCACCTGGAAACAAATTTCAGAAACGTCAATCCAATCACCACTTGACAAATCTTCGCAGGTTGGCAAAACATCGGTATTTCCATTTAACACAAAAGTAATTAGAAAATCACCTGCTTGACTTCCGTCAAAAGCCTGATTGATGTAATTGACTGCTGCCCCACATCCTGGACCTGGAGCATAATTCAAACTTGTGTAAGTACCAGTGACAATTCCAGTTAAAGAATATCCGTCAAAAAACACAACATTTTCGTCGTAACTAAACCTAATCGAAGAATTACCCAAATAGTCGGCTCCATCCGTAGACCTAACTTGAATATTGAAACAAACAAGGTCGTTTTCACAATCACTGCTTGCGCTCTCCACAAACTGGAGATCAACAGACTGCGCTTGGGCTTCAGAAAAGCCAATGAATAACAATATTGTAATGAATAAGTAAATATTTTTCATGCGTTCTTTTGTTAATTTAAATAGCTATTTTTTTTCAATAATTAAGGTGAATGATGATTTCTAGAATCTATTCTATTAGATACCATCAAATTTAATTCCTAATTTATTTTTGCTTGGGTTTATTTCAATTTATAAAAAGACAATTGGCTAAAATTTATTGATAAACTGATCAGATCAATAAGCTTGAAATATAAGAATCATAAGCCAAAACGCACAATTTATGGGCTTGAAAAGCAAAAAAGGGTAGTTAAGCAAGTATTTTACTATATTACCAATTGGTCAATCATGAATGCCTAGATTTTTGTTAGAGCTTATATAAATGGGATGAATTGATGGCTAAAAGCTCAATAAAATAAAATTGATGCAATTATATCCAAAATTTTTGCGTCTTTTTGAAATTGAGAAAGTGTATCAATAGATAAGGTGTTTCTCATGGGAACCTTTTTATTTATGAACAGCGTATTATTCAATTGTGGTTAATAATTAGCTTTGAAAAAATTTGAAACAAAAAGAATGAATACTGAATTAGAACAAATATGGAAAGAATTTAGTGTTGAGCTAAAAGCCTTTATTGTAAAGAGAACCAATAACAGCTCTTGCTCTGATGACATTTTACAAAATGTGTTCATTAAAATTCATGACAATATTGACAAAGTAGGACAATCTAAAAACATGCGTCAATATTTGTATGCGATGGTTAAAAATTCTATCAATGATCACTATCGCAAAAACAAATACCACCTGACTTCCTATGAAATTCCAGAACTAAGTGATCCAGAAAATACTGACAAAGACATAGATCTTACTGAGTTGATTGCCGTGTCATGTATTCAACCATTTATCAAAACCTTGGATCCCAAATATCAAGAAGCTTTGCAGTTATCTGAAATTGAAAACATTCCGCAAACAGAATTGGCAAAAAAACTGAACATCTCCTATTCAGGAGCAAAATCAAGGGTTCAAAGAGGCCGTGAAAAATTAAAGGAACAATTACTAGATTGCTGTCATTTTGAAGCAGATGCCTATGGCAATTTGATTGAGGTGAAACGTAAATGTTGTTGAGCTGGGTTTTAGATTTTATCAGCTTTCTGTTTTTATTTGATTCTCCTATTTAAGCATTTTTCTCCTATTTAAACACTCTTAAGGAGACGCTACAAACCGTCTTGCTACCTTATTATTATAAGTGAGCATAAATTGTGGACGACCGAAATCCATTTTCACATTTTCACATTTACCATTTGACAATTCCTCCATTTGCGTCCAAAGTCTCTTCCTTTCGTGTTAAAAGTGTAAATCATTTAATAACAAAATAATTTAAACATGAAAAATTTAATTATTGCTTTATGCTGTTTTGCAACTTTTTCGGTTGTGAACGTTTCGGCACAAAGTTGTTGCCCAAGCAACACTTCTTGTCAAACAAGTCAATGTTGTCCTTCAGAGACTGCTCAAGCCTCTGCTTCTATTCAAACTGCAGAATGTTGTCCCGGTTTTTCGGACATTTGCAAGATTTTTTGTGGCGACGCTTCCACTTCTGATCTTGCTGAAGTTAAGTCGAAACAACACAGTTTATTGGATCAAGCGGAAAAGGTTATCGCTTACTTGAGAAAAAGTGAAGAAAGCTTATAATATCATAAAATGCATATTTTCTATGCAGTCTATGTTATCTTTAGGGCAGGCGACCAGGTGGTTCAATTTTACATACCGCAAAGTCGCCTGCCAATTAATCAAAATAGAATCAATCAATGGAAGATCAAATAAAGAAAAAAGTAAAAGAGGCTTATGCCAACGTAGCTTTGGGCAAATCAGCTACAGCAGCCAATTGTTGCAGTCTTGATACCATCGTCGATGAACAATCAATGGCTTTGGATTATGATAAAGTCGAAGGACATTTTGAAGAAGCTGATCTCGGTTTGGGTTGCGGCATTCCAACAGACAATGCTCAAATCAAAGCTGGAGATGTTGTAATCGATCTTGGATCCGGGGCAGGAAATGACGTCTTTATAGCAAGGCAATTGGTTGGTGAAAGTGGAAAAGTTATCGGGGTAGACATGACAGAAGAAATGCATGAATTGGCTCTAAAAAACAAAGCAAAACTCGGTTATACAAATGTTGATTTTATTTTGAATGACATCGAGGATATGAAAGATGTCAAAGACAACACTGCCAATGTTGTGATCAGCAATTGTGTCTTAAACCTGGTTCCTGACAAAAAAAGTATTTTTGCCGAAATTCATAGAGTCCTGAAAATGGACGGACATTTCAACATTTCTGATATTGTATACAAAGGAGATTTACCAGACGTTATAAAAGATGTTGCCGATTTGCATGCCGGTTGCATTTCTGGAGCGAGCGAGAAAGGCGCATATTTAGGTTTTGTCAAAGAAGTTGGGTTCAAGGACATCACCGTAAAATCAGAGCGTGAAATTATACTTTCAGACGATTTATTATTGAATCACATCAGTGCAGAAGAACTAAAAAAATTCAGAAATTCGGAAACAGGAATTTTCTCAGTAACAGTATATGCAAAAAAATCTGAAAGCGGATCTTGTTGTGTCAGTTCTGAAAGCAAAGAACAGCAGCCCGGAACAACAATTAATCGCTGTTGCTAGGGACAAGCTTTTAGCCGTTAGCTTTTAGCCGTTAGCCGTTAGCCGTTAGCCGTTAGCCGTTAGCCGTTAGCTAAGGAAAGATCTACTTTATAAAAAAAGCGTTTGAGTTTTATGAAAATAATTCACAAAGCTCAAGCGCTTTTTATCTAGTTCATTGTTTGATGCTTCTATTAACTTTTAGCAAATCAATCAATCAATCAATCAATCAATCAATAATTTTTAGCTTCAACTTCGGCTTCAACTTCGGCTTCAACTTCAGCTTCAACTTCGGCTTCAACTTCGGCTTCAGCTTATATTACAACTCATTGTTTGTCCCATCTCGCCCGATACCCCCTCACATCGAAATGCACAGCTCTCGTTCCAGGATACCGTCCAATTCCCCCTTGGGATTTTATAATTTTATTCTCCAATAAGTTCAAAACAATTTCTTTGTCGGCCTTCTGGTATTTCCCATTATTATCGATGTCGCCAATGTGGATGTCAATCGCTTCTCCTTGGATATGGCGACTTTTGCTAGCTCCTCCAACTTTTTCGTTGTAATAGGGATGGCGATGACCATTGGTAATTGAAAAACCGCTTTTGTTGTAGTTCTCCTTCTCAAGAGCAACTTGCAAATCTAATAATTTGTACAGCAGTTCTTTATTGACCAACCAGTAATAATGCTCCTTCTTGTTTCTTAGACATTTGTAATAATACTTATCTCTCGCAAGCAATTCTCTAACGCGAATTTCACCAACAATGAATCTAAAAAAATCTTCCCGCTTTATTTTATAAAATGTTTTTGAGGCCAATAACTTATTGTATTTTTTTTGTGCTGACTTTGTATATTTCTTATAATCCTCTTCGATTTTAGAATAAGTAATCTGTTCGAAACCACTCAAAATTTCATCGATTCTCTTTTTACTGTTCACCTCCTTTTGGGGATTGTCTAAATCATACAAATATTCTCGATATTTTTCAGTTCCTTGGAACGATAGCAAGCTGTAAATACCAATTACAAGCAAAACAATTAATGAAAAACTCAAAAGCAGAAAAAATATTCTTGTCATTCTCAGGGTTTGGGTTGATATAAATTAGAGTTTGAAATTGAATAGAGGTACATTCAATCGTTACAATACTTTTGTTGAATTGTTTGCGTAATTCAATTGTCCTTAAAGGTTATTTTACCAGCCACTTTTAAACAATCTAGTGGCACCATTTATTCCACATTTTTGAAATTCATTATAGGCTTTTCCAGCTTCCTTCCTAGCATTTTTATTCAAGACCCAAGCATCTATTAGACCTTCTAGAACATAGGCTTCAGGAGCCATGAAGTTGGTTGTCATTAAATAAGGAAATGCTTTGGCCCTTTTGAAATGTTCGGTAAAATATCGATGAGAAGCACAAGCAATAACAGCAGCATCTCTATGGACTTCCGATGTATTGTAGACATAGTCCATTTCATAATCCATCAATCCGTTGTGCCCATTGAATACAATCAAGTCTGCATTCCCGAACAAACCAGTATTTTCACCCTCAACAGATACAAATCCTTTTTTATCACCACATACCGCTTGTAGATAATCACTTAAGCAGGCTTTCATTTTATCACCTCTATAAGCATCAATGACAAGTTTGACTTTAGCCGAATTGGAATGTGTTTTTTCAAAAAAAAGTCGCTCGAGAACATTTCCACTGTCAAAGGTTTGTGCCTTTATCAATGTCCAATCAGTATATTTAATGAAATAATTTTTCAATCCATACTTCGCTCCCCAATAAAGATTGCTTTTGAGATCGAGCCCGTCACCCAAGCTTTTACTTACTGGAACGATTCCTTGATTTTCATTGTCACACAATGGAACAAACACATGAATCAACAAAGGTTCTTGTTTGGCTATTTTGGCCTTTAAATTTTCTAATATTTTGCTACGATCGAAAGTTTCGTAAACCTGTTGGCTTTTTTGATGCTCTCGACTTTCTTGAAACACTTCAGCCTTAGAATGTTTAACATCTTGTTTAGCAGGTTCTGCATTTTTGTCAATTGCTTGCCTACTGATTTCAGAACCAGAGTCGGTTCCACAAGAGCAGATAACAAAGAGTATTGAAAAAAGAAATAGATAGTTTGCTGTTTGAGTCATTAAATTTGCCTGTTAGAAAAAACAACGAGGAAATTTAATTTTCTATTGTTGAAATGGCAAATTTTAAGCTTTAGTTGTCGAAAAAAGAAGAGAGGGTCCGCAACCGCGTCGAGCACGCTGTCAACGTTTCTTTCGCCAAAAAGTATTTTCTGGTAATAGATTAAATCCTTCCACCTTGCCATTTTTATACAAATTAAATTCCATAGATAAATTTGAATCCTTCACATAAAAATGTTTCTCAGTTTCTTGGTAAACAATGGATTGCTCATCTGAAATCCAATTGCTAAGGACGATGGATTTTTTTTCTATTGAAATTTCAAAACATAAATCACTTCCCTTTTTGAAATATTTCCCAACATATTTCGACATTCTTTCTTTTGAAAAATCAAGAAATTTTCTGTCTCCAAAATGAACAAGCCGTCTTTTTCTTAAATTGTATTCTTTTCCTGCATTCAAATAATAAAATTCCCGACTTCCCTTCGCCAATTTTGTAATGCTGTTTCTTTCTGCACACCAACGAGTTCCATCATAAACTGCCACATAACTTTCTCCAATGACACGAAAAGCATCTCCCTTGACAACAATCGCTGTGTTTTCATCGATCCCCAAGCCTAAAAGTTCTGGTCTTTTTTCCAGTATTTCAAACAAATCAAATTGCCTGTTTCTAGCCAATAAATGTTGATCGATTGCCACATTTTGAAAAAAGCCCAAACCTTCTTTATGGTCGCCCATCATGATGGTGTTTGTTTTGGTATCCCCCCTTACCAAAAAAGAACCTTGAATACTTGCCCCTGCAGATGTTCCGGCTATGACTCCGCCTCGATCCAACAAGTCTCTGAAAGCATCATGGGTTAAGGTATTCAAATAAGAATCAGCATGGCGCCATTGACGGCCACCACTAAACCAGATTCCACTAGCATCTAGTATCGGGCGAATAAACTTTTTAGAATTCGCCTCTTTGCGGCTTCTCGTATGCAGTATCTTTACATTCTTAAATCCAGCATCTAAAAATCGCTTTTTAAATTTGGCCAATGTCTCTTTTTTAATTTCACCACTGGACAAGGCAGTTGGGACAATGACAATCTTAGCATTCGCTCCGCCTGCCAATTCCATAAACTTTTTTGTGAAGCCTTTCGATCCCCCCCCTATTAATAGTAAAGAGCCATTCTCTGGCCCTGCACATAATTTCATTTTACTCAATTTCACGCTTATATTAAAAATGGCGCAATGTAAGAATTATCAGTGAAAGTACAAGCGACATTAAAAGAAACTCGACAAATAAAAATTGAGGTCTTCCAATACAATAATTTCTAACATAAAACATTCCCAATTATCTTTCATTTCATCTAAAAATAATATTTTGCATGCTTAATATTGCCTAGTACATGGACAATTAAGTTTTGTCATGTTTTTAGTTGGTTATTTTTTGATCAATCAAGTCGACAAAAACGGATGGTTCGACATTTCGATTATGCTAAACACAATGAGTATTTTGTCAAAAATGAGTGATCGAAAAAGAAACAGTCAAAAGGGACAGAATTTATTTCCCAATGTACTTAAACACTTAACCAAGGCAACATTCATAATACAAAAGAATCAATTTTATCTTATGTTTTTACAATCTTCCAATTTACGGACCAAGACTTTTTTCCCTTTGCTTCTTTTCTTTTTCTTTTTCTCATGCGCTGAAAAAGAGCCTAGAATTGACTATGAATATTATAAAACAGGCGAGAAAAAAGAAGAAAAAATTTATGACTATAAAACGAAATCCTACAACGGATTGTATAAGAAATGGCATAAAAATGGTGTTTTAGGAATGCAGGGAAACCTGTACCAATCTCAAAAAAATGGTTTGTTTACCTATTATGACGTGGAAGGCTGGAAAAACTGTGAAGCCACTTTCAAATTAGACAAACGATGGGGCAATTGGTACTACTTCAATGAATTGGGAGATACCACCAAGATTTTAGTCTATGAAGGAGGCACCAGAAATCTAAATGGATATGAACCAGCCATTGATCAAAAAGCCAAAGGGCCTAAGACCAAGGTGAATGTTGTGAAATAATTACTGGGCATTAGATGCTGAATTTCAATAAAAAAATCAAAAAGACCAATGAATTCTATTTACGATGATTTTGCATTGATTACCTTATCAACCTATAATTTGTCTGGACTAGATTTAGATCAGACAAAGGCTCTTCATGAAATTTCTAAGGAGATCGAAGAAAATTTTATAGGAATAAATAAAGATACAGCTAAACAAACCAGGCATAAAACCATCGGTGTTTTAGGCTCAACAGCAGAAGATTACACGGAATACAATGTTGAAATTGATTCAGGCAGAAACATCATCTGTGGAATACGACACATGAATTTAAACAAAGATTTTCCCTTTGTCACATTGGAAACAAATTTCAAAAGTTCAAAAGCTGAAATTCTCGATGTTTACCAAAAACATTTATCTAGCTATTTCGAAGTCTTTCAACCCAAATGGATTCGATATTACACCAAAGAAAGAAATGAGCTAAACATGACAGGTTCTTGCTATTTGGTTCAGCAATCAAATAAAATTTACGAAAGCAAGCATTTCACACACAAGAATCGAATAAAACTTTACAGTCCTAAAGACGATGACTATTTCCAATGGTACGTCGATGGATATAAAGCCTTCAATGAAAAAGTTCCAGAATTGGCCGTTCATGTATCTTCCAATAGTTTCGAATTAATGGATGAATGCAACAAAGAAGGATTGCTAAAATTGGTAGAATACCAAGGACAACTAATCGGTTTGATAGCCGCTGACAGAAGTGAGTTTCTAGGAGCAAAGGGATTGTATTTTAATGAAATATTTTTAACAGAAGCCTACAAAGGGAAAGGGCTTGCAAAGGAAGTCCAAAGAGATTTCATTCTCGAAGTTTGCAAAGACAATGAAATAGTTTGGGGAACAATTGATTATAAAAACCAAGCTTCTTATCGAACTGCTTTATCAAATGACAGAAAACCGATCAGATTTGAAAATTTCGTTTCACTATGACCAAAAACCCCAAGCAAAACCATGAGCAAAACCATGAGCAAAACAGAGCATAGACCCATTGTTGGTATTGGAGTAATCATCGAAAATTCAGAAAAACAAATTCTTATAGGAAAACGCAAGGGCGACCATGCACCTTATTATTCCATTCCTGGTGGGCATTTAGAAATGGGTGAAAGTTTCGAGGAAGCAGCCATTCGTGAAATTGCAGAAGAATGTAATTTGAGAATTTTTGATCCCAAGGTAATTAGTATTACCAACAACCTGAAAACATACAAGCAGGAAGGAAAACATTCTGTCTCTGTTATTTTATTGGTTACAAAATTTGAAGGCCAACTACTAAACTTAGAACCACACAAATGCGAATCCTGGGAATGGTTTAATACGACAAAACTCCCAAAGCCGCATTTTGATGCCAGTGAAATGGGAATTTTTGCTTATATTAATAATGTTTTCTACTCACAATAGGGAACAAAAGACCTTAACTAACTCATTAACAGCCAAAAACGAACAGTTCTTATTATTGTTTATCCTAAAAATAGAAAGATGAGAAATTTGATGTTTATCCTATTATTAATTTGTTTCACCGCTTGTTCCGAAAAAAATGAAATAGAGCAGGAGAAATTCAATGAACAAATAGAACAAATCGACAATGCCAACCCCAGCGAAAAAGTTGGTGTGATCGGAGAAGAGGAAGAAGAAAATGGAGAAAATCATTCGAATAATTATACTTGTGAGGATGACGAAGATCATGGTGGATGATATAAATAATTAGCAATACATAAAAAATTCCAAAAACTACTTGAATCCATTTCACCACAATAGAATTGTGCTGAAATGGATTTTTCTGTTTGGCCTAACAGATTTCTTTTACTCAAGATTTTACCATGAAATAAAGCCAAGCCCAAACAGTCCTTACCCTTGTTTCTTGAAGCACAAAGAAGTTTTTTTTTTGCAACAAAGGTCAAGCAACCCTATACTCACAAATACCGTTTATTAAGTCCTCGAACATTCGTAATCGATTATCCAAAAATCATAAGATGAGAAATTTACTGTTTATTCTACTAGCAATTTGCCTGAGCGCTTGTTCCGAAAAAAATGAAATGGAACAGGAAGACAACCAAGAGCAGACAGAACAAACTGACGATGTTGAATCAAACACAGAAAACGAAGACGCAGAACCTAATGAAGAGACCCGAGAAGAAGAGAGCAGCGAACAAGCTCTTGATTTGCCTGATTGTATTCAAGAATTTACAGAAAGCTCAGAAATAGAATATCCTTGGCAAATCAAATCGCAAACTGTCAACAATGAAGTCCATTATTGGATAAATACTTGGGCCAATGCTTCGGATGGAGATGAGTTCATCGTCAACGATCAATGTGATACCGTCTGTTACTATGGCGGTTGGATCAATCCCGAGTGTATTGAAAATTATTCCAATGAGGACTGGGAGACAATATGGGAAAATTAAACAAAAAGCAATTCAGATTTTAGATATTTAAGCCTTTACTACTAGACATTAGATATTAGACTTCTGTTTACATTGTAAACAAAACATTTATAATGTTTTAGCGCTTCTTTATTATCTAAAATCTAATGTTTAGTACTCTAATTCAAGCCAATAAAAACACCAAAATTTTTCGACATTTTGGTGTTTTGGCGTTTTTAAAATCTAATGTTTAATGTCTAATGTCTAATGTCTAGCATCTAAAATCTTCCAAAGATATGAAAGGAATAAAAAGTGCCATCTACTTTGTCCAAAATCCCCAAGAAGTCAGCAAATGGATTGAGCCTCTAATTGGCAAATCCCCTTTTTTCTCAGACGACAAATTTGTTGGCTATCATATTGGTTCTTATGAAATGGGATTTCATTATGCAGACGAAAAAACAAAAGACCTGATCGGCAATCAAGTTTGTTATTGGGCAACTGATAACATTGAAGAAAGCATTGAAAAGCTCCAAGAAATGGGTGCAACACTATATCGTGGACCACTGCATTTGCAGGAAGGAGGTATCATCTGTCAAATGTTGACGCCCTTTAATTTTATCATTGGCTTGAAGGAAGAATAGCTCGCTTCGGTCGCGGTTCTCGGTGTTCGATTTTGCGGCTCCCTTCGGTCACAGAATTGGGATTGGGTAAAAGAAAAGACATGTGAGCATCGCTAGCTATTCAGCTTTGGACATTGCTAAGCAATTCAATATAGCACATTTTTGATTCCCACAAAATGTAAAAGCTTTGTGGCTTAGTGCCTTAGTGTTCATAAACAATCAATAAATTACTCCTCAGCTTGACTTAAACTTAATTTATTCCCTTATTTTTGCTCCCGATTTCAAATAAAAGATGGAAATGGCTGAAAATCAGAAAGAAGAAGAATCGAATAAGATAAGTGCGGAACAAATTGAACAGTGTATCGCTATATTAGAAAGGCTCAATTCTGATACAAATCTGATATTTGAAATTCCCAAAGATAAAAGACTGGCCTTGATAATGGCTGCTGGATTGCTTTCCAGACCGAGCAGAGAAGAGTTTTTACGTCGTAAAAAAGATGCGAAAAAGGCGGCTAAAAGAAAGATTGTCGAAAGAGATAAGCATGCACGCAAAGAAACAGGCATTCGATCTGCTAGAGAAGCCGCAATATTTGTCGCTCCAAAAATGTTGGCCGAGGCAGATCCTACAATGAGAAGGGAAGTTGAGTTGAACTCTCCGAGAAATTGCTATGTCTGCAAAACAGTCTACAATAAACTGCATCATTTTTATGATTCCATGTGCAAGGAATGTGGAGATTTCAATTATGCCAAAAGATTTCAAACAGCAGACCTTCGCGGACAAGTAGCACTTGTTACTGGCTCTCGATTGAAAATTGGATACCACATCACATTGATGATGCTTAGAGCAGGAGCAACCGTCATCGCAACCACGAGATTTCCCATCGACTCCGCCCTTAGATACTCTAAAGAAGAAGACTTTACAGAATGGGGGCATCGACTTAAAATTCACGGCCTGGATTTAAGGCACATTCCTAGTGTTGAAATTTTCTGTAATTACATAGAACAGCAATACGACCGACTGGACATTCTTATCAACAACGCCGCCCAGACGGTAAGAAGACCTGCTGGCTTTTATCAACACCTGATGCCTAATGAGGAATTGGCATTCAGTGAGTTACCAGTTTATGCCCAAGGCTTGTTAGAAGATCACGATTCTTGTCTAAAAGAATTGCGCGCACTTAGCTCTGGCTTCGCGGATGGTCAAAATAAAAACTTGCCTGTTACTTGGCATGGAAAACAATTGGGAATTGGTTTGAGTGCTTCTGCCAAGCTTTCCCAAATTCCTTACAGCATCGACAACTCAATCACGCCAGAGGAGGTATTCCCGGATGGAAAACTCGATGCCGATCTTCAACAAGTAGATTTAAGAAAAACAAACAGTTGGCGTTTGAAGTTGGGTGAAATAAATACCAACGAAATGCTGGAAGTTCAATTGGTTAATTCAGTTGCACCATTTGTCCTTTGCAACCGTCTGGCCAATTTAATGAAAAAAGAAAATACTGGCATAAAACATGTCATCAATGTTTCTGCGATGGAAGGCAAATTTCACCGCTGGCACAAAGAAGATCGCCACCCACACACCAATATGGCCAAGGCCGCATTGAATATGATGACCCACACTGCTGCTTCTGACTTTGCCAAACACGGCATATACATGAATGCAGTTGACACTGGCTGGGTGACCGACGAAGATCCAATTGATTTGGCGAAAGCAAAAGAAGAAATTCACGACTTTCAGCCGCCTCTCGATATTGTCGATGGCGCGGCAAGAGTAATGGACCCATTGTTTGATGGAATCAATACTGGCAAACATTGGTGTGGAAAGTTCCTAAAAGACTACAGACCGATAGATTGGTGATAAGTGGAAAGAAATACCCGTTTCTACTGCACTTCGAACAAAGTATTGAAGCCCATGATCTACCTGAGCGCTTTACTTACCCATTCGAATATGTCCCCCACCCGCTTTGTAAAATTGCAGCAAATGAATTGCAAAACTATTTAAAGACGCAGACAGAATGGGTGCATAATTTCGGATTGGATGAAAACGTAGAAGGTCATGCCATCTGTAAAATGTTTGGAGTATTGTTGGTCAAAACCAAAGAAAATGAAATTGGTTATCTAGCAGCATTTTCTGGTAAATTAGCAGGTGGAAACAATCATTCAAAATTTGTTCCTCCCCTATTCGACGGTCAAGCTCCAGGTAATTTTCTGGGGATCGGTATGGTGGAATTGGCTCGAATCAACAAAAGGATAAAAAACCTTAAAGCAGTAGATACGGAAGCATCTAGAAAAGAGATCAGCCATCTTAAATCATTGCGAAAAAACAACTCCATTGCTTTACAAGCCAAACTGTTTGACCAATACCATTTCCTCAATCAGACTGGAAAGTCAAAAAGTTTGGTCGAAATTTTTCGAGAGGCAAAAAGGAAACCACCTTCAGGAGCAGGAGAATGTGCAGCGCCAAAACTATTGCAATATGCTTTCCAGCATGAAATGAAACCCATTGCCATCGCTGAATTTTTTTGGGGCAAGTGTGATTCTTCCATCCATGGCCAGTTTTACCCTTCCTGCATAGAAAAATGTCAACCAATTCTCGAATACATGTTGGAGGGAATTGAGATGGATGATAAGCCGGTGAAATAGGTGCTGCTCTTGCGATCGAGGGTTTTCTCGATTGGGTCGGGCCTGAAGCGCCAGCCCGGGTTCGCTTCGCTCTGCTTTTACTTTTGGGAAGCAAGCAAGCTTCCTATTGGGTATTTCCAGCTTTTCTTATTCTTCTTTGCGTCTCAGTCTTAAAAAAAATGAACTATTTTCTCAATTTCAAAGTTGTTACTCGGAAATGATCCAGTTTAATATTTTACTGCCCAAAAAGAAAACAACAAAATGAATTACATAATACTCGATCTAGAAGCCACTTGCTGGAAAAACAGACATGAGCAAAACGAAATAATAGAAATCGGTGCATTGTCCATCAATGATAAAATGGAAACAGTCAGTGAATTTGCGGAATTTGTCAAACCAATTATTCATCCAAAGCTTTCTGACTTCTGTACAGAATTGACCAGCATAAAACAAAGTGATGTTGATTTCGCAGACACATTTGAAAAGGTCCTCACAAGGTTTTGGAACTGGATTGACCTCGAACAAGATTACATTCTTTGTAGTTGGGGATTTTATGACAAATCTCAATTCAAAAAAGATTGCTTGCTTCATGGATTAAATACTGAGTGGCTAAAAAAGCACATCAGTCTCAAACACCAATACACAAAAATTCTAAACCTAAGAAGAAATATTGGCATGGTCAATGCACTAAAAAATGAAAAACTTCCGCTAGATGGAACCCATCATAGAGGGATTGACGATGCTAGAAATATTGCCAAAATTTTTAAAGCCCATTTTGATAAATGGGCCATCTAAACAATGAAATTACAAACTAAATTATACCAAGACTACGAAAAAGAATTACCCCAAAAAGGAAATTTTATTCTCGGACAAGAAATAGAGGACTCTATTTATGTTTACCAAGCCTTTAATCATTCGATTGCCAATTATGCAATGGCCAATCAAGCTTTTGGTGGAAATGCCTATAGCTTCGAAAGAATGAGTTGGATCAAACCAAACTTTCTTTGGATGATGTATCGGGCTGGTTGGGCAGGCAAAGAAAATCAAGAAAGGATATTGGCCATTAAAATGAAGAAAAGGGGTTTTATCGACTTGCTTAAAAATGGTGTTTATGCAAATTATCAGCCAGCCCTCTATAAAACTCAGGAAAACTGGAAATCACAACTAAAGACAAGTGAAGTTAGAATCCAATGGGATCCAGATCACAATCCTTCCGGAGCAAAATTGGAAAGAAGAGCGGTGCAAATCGGAATTCGAGGGGCAATGCTTCAAAAGTTTAACAATGAATTCATAAATGAAATCATCGACCTAACGGATTTTGTCAAAGAGCAACACCAAAATTTCATTTCAAACAAAGAGGAATTTCTGGTGATTGAAGAGCAAGTGATTGATGTTCCGCAGATAATAAAAAGTAAATACAAGATTGGAGGAGTATAAACAGGAAGAACCATCGACAACATTTTTTTTGCGTCATTGACCTGACGCTTACTTTTGGTCTTATGACCACCAAAGGAATTCCATGATTTGTCTAGTACTCAAATGCAGTATTAACTTTCATTATTATGAGAAAACATTTCAATTTTATAATCCTTGGATATAATAGAATTTGCCAAATTCTTTTGTTTGGACACAATTGAATGTTCAATTTCTAAAACTCTTTCGACAAAGGAGTCATATTTCTCGCGACTTCTAGCTTTTCTTTTTTCCAAGGTGTCTTTAAAGGTTCTGGACATAAATATTTTATAATCCAAACTCTTCAGAAAGAAGGAATAAACACCTTCGACAATTAATACAGATTTACCTTTCAGGATTGTACTATTCGATATAAACATATTCGACCTATAGTTTATTGCCGGAATGTTAATAACTTTTTCATCTGCCTTAAATTGATCAATATGCTGCTGCATTAGGTCTAATTTCAGCTCATTAACTCCAACCCAACTGATATCACTTTTTCTTTTTTTATGATTTTCTTTTGGAGGCAATTTGTAATAACCATCTTGATGTATGATAATTGAGTGTATGTTTAATTTTTCCAGTTCAATTTGCAAACATTTAGCTGTAACAGACTTCCCACTTCCTGATTCACCTGCTACACTTATTACCATCTTTTCTTTGCCGAATTGTGTGTTTTTTTTCAATTGTTCAACCAATTGTTTGGTCAAAATAAAATATTCTTCTTTAATTTCAAGGGATTCTTTAATCGAAGAATTGATAGAAGGTTTTAATTCTGAAAAATCGAATCCTTCTTTTGCTAAGCAAAGTAAGGCAATTCCTGAAGCAGTAAACATCAGTCTTTTTGTCCCGCAATTCTTGAGGTCATTTGCAGAGATGTATTCGTGAAAGTCAAATTGTTCTTTATTTTTTTCTAAATAGTTAAATGATGTATCCAGCAACTTTTCTAGCGCTTCTTTTTTACCCCGCAAACTTAAGGACACAGCCAACCAGCCAAGCCATATCCACCAGATCCCACCATTGTGAAAATGGTTTGGCTTGTTTTTAAATCGATAGAGGTGAAAGTTACGCAAGGTATCCCATTCAGGGTCATTTACATCAATTATTGGATAAAAAACAGGTGGTAGCTTATCTTTTTCAAGAAAGGTTTTAAAAATCCAGTCCAAAACATTATCGAAAAATCCATCTTTTTTGTTGAGAATGATTCCAAGAATAGCATGAGCAGCAAGGTCAAATTTGTTGAATTTTCCTCCTGGGAAAATAGAGGAATAAAAATAATTACTCTCTTCTTTTTTATAAACTTGCAACAATGTTTCTGTGATGGCTTTTGATTTTTCAAGCCATTCTACATTACCAAATATATTAGCCAATAAAGATAGACCCCAGACCCTTAAAACCTGATCATATAAAATATATCCTTCGTAAATGTATTCATCAGCCCAATTCCCACCTTTGGGTACATAGACAAGATTTTTACCATTGAATTCGATCCCGTCTAAGAGGTTTATCACATCCTCAACACTTTTTTGATAAGCTTCTTTCTGAATACTCCCTTCTTTAATTAAGAGGCCGACGCCAATCAAGTACCAAGTACAGGAATCAATTTTGGGACTCAGGGTTCCAAAACTTATTTTTGTTATCTCCCCATTTTCAACTCTAAAATTAGAAGGTATCTGGCCTTGATTACCCTGCAATTTTTTCAACTGATTTATGTTATTAGTGAAACCATCTATAATTGTCTTATCTTCCAAGAGTATGCCAACAATACCAGACATCACTGCATCTCTTGTGAAAATACCACCATAATTATCTACAGTGGTTAGAGAAGCTTTTATGCCCCATTCACAACACGCATCCTGCAATAGATTTCTTGATTTATTTAACCAACTCAACATTTAGCCTTTAATTTGATTTTATAACAACCTTTGTTAATAATAATATAATTCTATTGTGGGTTGATTTCTCCACGTCTTATAAGCATTTCTTTTTCAACTTTGCTCATAGTATTTCCATCAAGTTTGTAGAAAAACATAAGCAAAGCTGCCATCAGAAAAAAGAAAGCTGGTGCCACATTCCACATAATACTAATACCGCCCAATACCTCATCCGTTTGAGAATTGTCTTTGACAAATCCATACCAAGCTAAAATATAACCAGGTATTGCACTTCCAACAGCAGATCCAAATTTCAGCGAAAACATAGAGGCCGAAACAGTTAGGCCTGCACTGTTATGTCCCGACATCCATTCACCATATTCCGCGCAATCGGTATACATAGAAAATAGCAAAGTAATGATTACACCAAAGGCAAAAATGCCTAAAGTATAAAGCAACAATGTTAACAAGAACTGATCTGTCGGTACAAAATATGTCGCAAATATAGATACAGCAAATATTAAATTCATTCCAATCATCAATTTGCGTTTATCGGAAACTTTCAGTAATGATGGTGTAATTAGTGCTCCAAAAAGCTGGCCTGCAAAACCGCAAGTAATGATAAGAGTAGTTGGGTCCATCCACCATAATAATTTCTCATCACCATACTGCATATTGTATTTTGTGTAAAAAGCAGTGGAAGAAATTCTCGCAACCAAACCAACTACAATCAGGATACTACTTATCGCTAAAACAACCCAAGAGGAATTTTTAATCAACACACTCATGTCTTCTTTAATACCAGTGCTGTGCTTTTCAGGTTTGATACGCTCTTTGGTACAGGCAAAAGTAAAGAAAAAGAGGAGCATCGATAAGGCGGCAAACAAACAAATTGTCAATCGAAAACCAAGTACCTCATTTCCACCTCCAAAAAAATCAACCAATGGTTTGGCCAAGGCGCCAACGATTAATGTTCCCAAAGAAGCAAAAACAAATCTAAATTGCGTAGCCTTTGTACGTTCTTCTGATACTGGAGAGATCACTGCCAATAGGGCTGAATAAGGAACATTAATTGCTGTATAGGCGAGCATAATAAGCGAGTAAGAGACATAAGCATACACCAACTTTCCAAACTGAGAGAAATCGGGTCCGAGAAAAAGAAGGTAACCCAAGAAAGCATATGGAATGGCCATCCATAAAAGATATGGGCGATACTTTCCCCACCGAGTATTGGTCCTGTCTGCAATAATACCCATTGTCGGATCACTGATTGCATCGATAATCTTTGTGACCAAAAACATGGTCGCTGCGCCTGAAGGTGAAATCCCCCAAACATCAACATAATAATATAGCAAAAAGATATTGAAAAAACCCATGTAAAAATTAGAGGCCATGTCTCCAATACCATAACCGATTTTTTCTAGAAAAGATAAAGGGGCTGTATTACTATTGCTTTGCATTTTGCTTTTTACTTTTTGCTTTTTACTTTTTGCTTTTTGCTTTTTGCTTTTTGCTTTTTGCTTTTTACTTTTTGCTTTTTGCTTTTTGCTTTTTACTTTTTGCTTTTTACTTTTTACTTTTTACTTTTTAATAAAAAAAAACTAAAATTCAGGACCAACTAATAAAAAGATGCTAAAAAATAAAAGAAAGGGGATGAGTTTGGTTCCCCTCCCCTTTCTTTTAATAATCACTAAGTTAAATACTCAAATACTAAAAAGAATATCTAACCGTACCCGAGATTGAACGTCCGGTAATTGATCTTGCACGTAAGTAATTTACTTGTCCTTCAATTATTGAACCTTCTTCCGATTCAGTGATACCAATAGTGTCAAGTAAGTTGTTGGCATTTAAAGCCAAAGACAAGCCTTTTGAAACATTAAGTTTGATAAATCCATTTACAAAAATGTAAGCTGGCATTACCAATTCGTTATTGTCCTGTGCAAATGCATCTGACTGTCCGATTAAACTAAATCCTATCGAATGATTACCAAGAGAATAAGATGGAATTAGATTGAACATCAAATCAGGTTGTCTTCTTGGTGTGTTTCCTTTATTATCATCATTTTCTGTAATAATTTGTGCTTTGGTATAAGTCACCGCACCTCTTATATCAAAATCTCCAAATCCAAAGGCTCCTTCAACTTCTGCACCAATTGCAGTGTAATCATTTTCTATAACAGTTTGAGTTGTTGCCTCAAATCCACCTTCTTCTTTTGTTCCAGCATAAAATGCAGTAACGAAAAGTCCACCTTTTTTAAACTTCTGCTTCCATCCCAATTCTCCTTGAGTAATGATATCTTTTGGATTACCTACAAACAAAGTTGAAGTACCAGGACTCAAAATTCTATCTGCTTTAGATGAACCACCTTGGCTAAATCTTCCAAAAACAGCCTGCTTACTATTTAGTTTATAATTTGCTCCAACAGAGAAAGAAGGAAAATCGTAACTATATTGTACTGGGGCACTTTGAGCGTTATTAATCACAGAAACACTTTGTTCAATGTGTGAAATAACACCATCATTGTTGACATCAACAGCTCCTTGAATTCCTCCAGCACCAGAACCGCTAACTTTACCAAAATCCCATCTTATGCTTGCGTCAATGTTTAAATTATCATTTAACTCAACTTCAACTTGAGCATATGGAGCAGATACATCATACCTAGTATTATACAGTTGCTGACAGCAATTTCCCCAAACCGGAACTCCATAAGCAAATTTTCCATTTTCGGTAAGGGCTGTTCCCTCAGCATTGGTAATATCAATTAATCTTGCGTTTTCACCCTGTACTTCCATAAAATAGGAATTCCATAACCAAGCCATATTTATATCTTGTTGCCCTTTAAAATATCCAGCAGATAAAGTAAAGTTATCATTTATTTCTTTTGAAATTTTAGTATCACTAAACAGTGTACTGAAATCTTTCAATTCAGTATCAAACATATGTATGACTTGTGCCAATTCTCCCGTAAATTCTTCATTTTCACCATTTGCATAGGTTAATGAAGATCCAGCCAAACCAGTCGTATCTCCAATTGCACTTGCTATGGTTTCGACCATAGCGCCTGTTTCACCTGCCGTTGCAGGAAACGGAGCCACGAATCGACCAGAATTATCTGCATATCTAGTGCGACTTTCGATGCTCCAGCCATTGCCTAAATCAAAACCAAATTCTGCACCGATTGCATTACTCAATGCGCGCATACCATCCGTAACATCGGCATTTCTTCTCTGACCATCAGCACCTATTCCAAAATTTGATAATAAATGAATACTATGAGGAGTTCCTTGTGTAGCGCTAAATCCATCAATCGATTCCCAAACAGGATCAGCATTTGTACCAGAAACAGCAATTGGCATTGGCATATATGCTGTTGTTCTATCATTCAAATATTTTACATAAACACGTGCATAGCCATTCTTAAAGTTCTTAGTTAAATTTGCTTTTACTTGGCCTCCATTGTTTCCGGTATATCCTGTAGTTCTTGGACCTTCCCCTGTTCTAAAGAAACCACCTATATGGAAATTTAGACCATTTCCAATTGGTGCGCCATATTCGAAATCAGATCGAAACGAATTAAAATCCAGACCCAATGTTGTTCCAAAGCTTCCACCTTCTACTAAGCCAGTTTTACTAATAAAATTGATTACACCAGCTGGGCTATTACTTGCAATTGTAGATGCTGATCCACCTCTTATTGCTTCTATTCTTCCTATGGTTTGATCAGCTCTCATGAAAATATCTGAAGTTGCGAATGCTATATCTCCAAATAGAAAAACTGGAAGTCCATCCTCTTGTAATTGCAGATATTTTGATCCACCTGCAGAAATTGGAATACCACGGACAGCTATGTTTGTATTTCCATCACCACCTGAAGCTTCAGCTCTTATACCTGGAATAGTTCTAAATATTTCAGCAGTCGTTCTTGGCGAAGATTGTTCAATAAGTGCTGGTTTTAAAGTGGTAATAGAAACACTCGATTCCAACTTTGATTTATTATTTGCGACTCCAGTTACAATAATTTCATCTAAACCTAAAGCATCGGCATTCAGCGTAAAATCAACTTGACCTGAACTTTCTATTGTAGAGGTAGCTTGAGAGTAACCAGTATAAGAAACTACTATTGTAAAAGGAGTAGGTTGCTTAACATTGAGCTCATAAAAACCATCGAGATCTGTTATGGTTCCAACACCTG
>CALBCY010000112.1 GCA_937927195.1 uncultured Chitinophagales bacterium | reverse complement strand
ATAAGATAAAAGTATTTTAAATGTGCGAGATTCAGGTTGACGGGATAACTCGCATAGCTGGAGAATTACCTATGGCTGTCGAAATATGGATTTTATCGAAACCTCAATTGAAATCGAATGGACTTTGTAAACAAAAAAACACAATGCTTAGCATTGTGCTGAAAATCAAAAATCTAGTGTCAAGTATTTGAATTTAATATAAGGCCTTGTGTTGCGATTTAGCGCATTTTCATTTCCATATATTCAATATCGTTTACAGCGTCATAAATTTGGAGCATTTCAAATTCTTGCTTCCTGATGTAAGAGTAGGTCCCTTCTTTTAGGAAAACTTCTTTGGACGTGTTTTCTTCATGATACAACCAATAACTGACTTGGTTTTTATCTTTGAATTGATGTTCTTTTTCCATTATGATTGGTCCGTCTCCTTCAAATTTACTTGCTTGGATTTGTCCAAATTTACGAATGGTTTCCATGTCCAAAGGAAGTGGTTTTGCCAATTCTCTTCCGTTTGAAGGCTTTGAAATGGTGATTAAATGCTTGAAGGCTTTTTTACCTTTGGTTTCATAATATTGCTGAAAGGTTACTATTTTGTTATTGATTCCTCTTCCAAATGTTTTGTAAACAGACGCACTCTTCTTTGATTTAATCATTGGGAAGTTGTCTGGCTCTTTGTCTTTGTTACTGGTTTCGCCACAAGCAACTAAACAAAGGACTGCAAATAGCAAAACACTTTTATACAATAGGTTTTTCATTATCCTCTTCTTTTATTTATCATTAAAAGTACAAGGATTAATCTTATTTAATAATAATTTGGGAATGGAATGTTAATCAAGGCAATTAATTTGAGACATACTCTCAATCAAGAACATCACTTTCTAATTCAACGATGACTTCATTCTTGCGGTTAATAACTTCATACGGAGGATTGTATCCTAAAAAATAAAAGCGATTTGTATGTTCGATTCCTTGGGCGGTTAAATCTGCCATTAATTTCTCTTTGTATTCTTTTATCTTTTCGTCATTTGCCCAACCACTGAAGGCAATTGCTGCAACGATTTTTGCTGGTTCTTCTCGAAATTCAATATTCGATTGATTAGGTTGTGGAAGGGATTCTTTGTTAAACTTTTTTGGAACCATAAACATAACGGTCATAGAATCTTCTAAAGACATGGCAACTGGAGAAGTCATAGAAATTTTTTCGTTTCTATCATTTCCGCCAAAAATATAACCCGCTAATATAGAAAAGCCTTTGCTTGATGCATCTTTGTATTCGTTCATTGACAATTTTACAGAGGTAAACAAACTGGCTTCGTAGCTTCGAATTTCAAATGTTTCGTATTTTTTATTGACTACATAAGGATATGTTTCAATATTATTTTGGCTCTTCATGGCAAACAGTTGAACGACGATAAAAATTGAAAAAATTATTCCAATTAGTATAAGTAAGATTTTCATTCTAAGATTTAAGAATATAACTACTTTAGCCTAAAATAGTTTTCGGTTAGAATACAAAGATCATTTTTTTTATTGATTGTTTTTTGTCATTGATGATTTGCAATACATAGGTGCCTGGTTTCAAATTACTGACATTAATAATGGAGTGATTTGAATGAACTTTCTTATGAAATACGATCTGACCTTGATTGTTTGAAACAACAATTTTACTATTTTTAAGGTCTCCAGTAACGGTTAAAAGGTCATTGCTAGGGTTAGGATATACTTTGTATTCTTCTAAATCATCAATGGGCAATGGAGTCGACAGATTTATTTCACAAGCATTAATGGCAGCTAAGATCGCCGAATATTTAGGTGCAGGAATTGAGGATGTATCTTGATCCATGGTCTCCAGAATTCCCCAACTACCATATCTTGCACTTCGTCCTGCAACAAATGAAAAATTCATTAATTGCAATGGCTTTTCTCCTTCTTGCAAGGTTTGCAAAAAATCAAACCACTCTCCATACATATTAAACATTGAGCTGTCTCTTTGTATGTCTAACAATGCTTGGGCATAAGTAGGTTCTTCACCAAAAGGGTGGGGTGTAAGATGTTGTCCTCCTTCATAAAAGACCATCGGTACTCCCAATGGGTCAGCCAACTCACTTTTTTGCAATTCCAACCATTCTTTTGTTAACTCCATTCCCTGACGAGCGTAAAAAGCAACATCTGCCACGGTTGCATTTGTACCCAAAACATCCAATGCAGCATCGCCTTCTTCTGTCAGCCCAAAATAATAGGTTGGTGTTATGGCATCAAAACTCCCGGCAGTCAAATTGTTTATCATCCGATTACTTACGTCTTGCCAAGAAACTTGCACGCCGGCCACTCGGGTAATTCTATTCAATTCATTTTCGAAAACATTGGACCATATATCCAAACAGTTTTGTATATACGGAACCATGCCTTCAGGCCACGAAATGTTTTGTGATTCGCAGCCATATTTATTCAGCCATTGTGTTTGTCCAAAAATCCAATTCCAAATTTCATTACTGTATTCCACTGTCAAATGCCTTTCGGTTTCAAGGTTCTCTTTAAACAACTCAGCCATGCTTTGTATGTATCCATCGCTTGCACGGTGAGGTACACAAATCCAACCATCTAGATCCATTTCATTCATCAAGCTAATCATCATTTCATAAGGAATGCCTTTGTTGGTTGCCCATGTGTAATGATTCATTTGAGCACGATCTTCCCATGCAAAAAGTGATGGGTCATCCCATGTGTAGGTATCAGTTTGCCCCCAACTATTTGTCATTCCCCAATCCATAAAACGAACGGATGGAAAAATGGAAAGCTTTTCCAACCAAAGCGGATAAAATGGATTGGATTCATAGGTCGTTTCTGTACCAGGCATCAAGACTCTGATGTTGTGAATTGGATCATTTATATCTGAAGATGCGATGGTCATTTCCAGGACATTATCAAGTGGATTTAGAAAGTCAAAAGTAATGCGATTGGTACTTGTTTGCTCGAGGTTTTCATAGCCACCCCAAAAGCTAAGTTCGCCAGTTCCATCCCATAAAACGGTATATTCACCAGCAGGCCAACCATCGGTAATTGCCCATATTGTTACTACTCTTTGATCAAAAACTGAGCTATCAATTTCTTGTGGAACATGTGTAGGGTATCCATCCGATCTATAAGTTAAATTGTCAGCTTGGCCAGAATCAAAGGGATCAAGTGGGTTTCCGATGTCTTTTGTGTACCATTCTCTTGCGTTGTGCATAAGGTCCACAAATGGAAGTTCAGTTCCATAATCTACAAGTCCGCTAAGATTGGTTCCTAGCTCTAATTTGCAGGCCCCAGATAATTGCGCTTGAAGACTTAAACAAAAGACGAAACTAAAAACAAAACAAAAGATGCCTATTGTAATTCTCATTGTTTTACTGTTTCAGTTGTTTGTTTTTTAGAAGCTCTCTTGAAGTCAATTCTAAGAGTTGTTTTATAGTTAAATGGCATTTTATTGAGAATATAGGAATGTCAAATGGACTAATTTAATAATGTATTTCAATGATAATGAAATAATTGCAAACAACAAAGAGTGAACAGTAAATAGTAAAGAGTAAAGAGTAAATTAGGGCAGCTGTTCTTCAATTGTATAATTAACCAAGTTTGTAGAATTTTGAGGAAAAGATAATACATTGAAAAAGATGGTGTTGGGCTCATTGTCAATTCCTTGATAGATGATTTTGCCATCCATGTTGACATCGCTTTCAAAGTAACCCTCTTGGACATAGTTGAGCAAAGTGTTGGTATTCCCGGGTGCAACCAATACACCAAAGAAAACCTCATTGGGATCGTTTATGCCCCCTTGAAATATGATTTTACCATCAGAATTGCCATCACCCGCCCACATAAGCATTTGGGAATTGTTTAGATTCAGCATGGCATCTTGTCCGTATGTATTTAAGTTTAAATTCGTAAAATCTATTATTTCCCCTGGACTTAAGGTATGGCTTTGTTCTGTCATTATTCCTAAATGGTTGCGGTGACGAAGGCATATGAAATAGGCAGCTACTGGAGCTTCAAAACTTACCGGGCTGATTCCATCTGTATCTACAATATCGCCATCTCTTTGCAATAAAGCTGCTCGCGTTTCTAGTATTTGTGATTGGTTGTTTTCATTTCTCAACTCTACAATAATCCAATCTACAATTGCGTCTGGGCCAGATTGATTGAGAACGCTTTGAGTAGTTTGTTCTGTTCCATTGTATTGGAAATTTGAAAGCAAGGAATATGGTTGTTCCAATGGGATAAAACCTTGCATTCTTAGGTCATCTCTCATTAAGTTTTGAGTATTGTCGAAAGCACCTTGTAGGAATGATTTTGCATTTAATTGAACGCCGTTGTCACAATCTAAACCAGGCTCTATTATTGCTTTTACGGGTAGTTGAGTCTGATTTGTTGAACCATCTACTTCTTCCCATTCAATGGTGAATAGGGCTGTGGCAAACTGGTCAGCACATAAATTAGCAATGGAATTGTCAAATACTATTTCAATAGGCGTTTTAGCTGGTGAAGATTCGTTTAAATACAAGGGCATTTCACTTAAAGTTGTGAACGAACCTGGATGCGATTCATTTGAAAAACTCATGCTAACAATCGGGAAGGGTGAGGCTCCTTCGTTTGCAATTTCTATTGTGTCTGTGGTGCTAACATCATTAAGGGAATGAAAAATTTCCAATTCAGTTGTAGGCATTAATTTTACATTGTCAATACCCGGACCCCAAAGGCCTGCATTAAAATCTCCTGTAAATGAAATGGTCGTATTACCAGTCGATGTAAAATCGACTAAATGATTTTGCCAAGGGACTTGGCCTACGGCTAAATCAATAAGATCTATTGATAAGCTGTTTGAAATTCCATCAATTGTGTAGGTAAGATCAACCGTTTTGTCGGCTAAATAGATTCCACCATAATCAAAAGATAAAGTATAATTTTCTCCTGCGACTGTAGAGATTGTTTGCGATATAGTTGATGGCCCTCCATTGTATTGAAGCGTCATGAATTGGTCTCCTTCAGAAGCGATCGCATTGTTATCAGCATCAAAATTATCAAAACCATCAATGATGTAAACCCTATTCCCTGAAACTGCCCAATCAGTCAGGTTGGTACTTCCAACATTAACAGGAGCGATGCCATTTGATCCGCCTGTGTCAGAATCAGTTGCGATATCCGGAGTTTCAAAGTTTCCATTTGAAACTAAATTGGAAGAATCAGTATTGATGAAAACCACTTTATTGATTTCACGAAAATCAGAACTGACTACAATATTCGAATCGCTGTAACCATAGTTTACAGAGTCATCGTCAGTATCAGAACTGTTGGCTTCAACATTTACAAAGTAAGCTTTTGTACCTGTAGGTAAAGTTGCAGTAACAGAATAAGTCCCGTCCAAATTATCAATAGGAGCATCAATTGGAGTTTCCGTCCAGGTTTGACTTGTGGCTATTCCAGTAGGAGGATAGGTGTCAAAATCAGTAGTCGAAATAAGAGAAGCAGAATGAAGCGGCTTTGTCGAGGCAAAAACTGCAGATATCGTACTTCCGATGAGGTTTAAACTTTGTTGTGTACACCAGGGATTACCATTGTTTACAACGGCATCAGCAAAGTCATATGATTCTGGCCGATTCCATGCTGAAAAGTGACCATGTCCCATATTATTCACTAGAGAAACCATATAAGTTCCGTTTTGAGCATGATAAGTATAGGCATGGCTATCCAGCGGGAAATGGCCCTCTTGAGGCCATGAAAACCAAAGTGTAGGCATTGTCGCATTTGAAATTCTGAGCACTGGATCCCAAACCTGCTCATAAATGGGATCTCCAAATAAGTTGATGCCATAATTATTACTGGAATCAAATTTGTGCCCACAGCCATAAGTTGGAATTGCAAAAGCAAAGCGATTGTCTATTCCAATGGTTGTGCTGGTAATGACACCTCCCCATGAAACACCCATTATTCCAATCTTTGTTGAGTCAACAAAAGGCAAGGAGCGGAGCAATGAGTTGGCCAAAACAGCATCTGCCACACTGTGATACATCCATTGATCTTCAAAGGGTAAAATGTCAGTGTCATTGTAAATTCCTGATCTTACTGGACCTCCCATATTGTGCATATTCCAATTTGTATTAATTGCAGGATAGTTTCCATCTTTCCTGTTGACTTGTCCCTCTACTGCAATAGAAATCACAGCGTATCCTCTGTTAGCCCAGTTATCGGCCCAATCAGTAAACGCCGAACCTCCGCCTCCATGAACACAAACAATGCCTGGAACCTTATTCATGGAGCTAGCATTGGCAGGGACTTTCACTACAGCGAATGCGCGGGTGGGATTCCCTTGGTAATCTTTTGCATCGTAATAAATGTATTTATAATCTCCAGCAGAAATTGTCGTTGGTTGAGCTCCAGCCGCATCAATTAAAATGGCCGTTGGTAAATCAAGTTCCTCCGTTCCGCTACCAGGTGTATAAGTACTAGAATTAAAACCATAGATTGATGGTGCTGATAGCATTGAAGCATCGGTTCCCAAGGCAGAAACGGCAGCAAGTTCTGCAGTATATTGTGCCAAGCACTGTGCAGAAATACTAAGCAATAAAACAATCCAAAAATTAAACATTTGCATGGTTTTTTATACGTTATTTTTCATAAACTGTTCATTGAATATAAGCTATTTGGAGTCCAAGTTTCTTTTTTATCTGAACGAAACTAACAAGCAATGGATTTTGTATTCTGAGACTCATAACATGCTACAATTACAAGCAGCAAGTGCAAGCTGCTATGTGTATTAATTTTTTGTCTTGATTTTTTTGTCTTGAATATGCCTTTTACAAACGGACATTAACTGTTCATAAGCGCACATAATTACTATAATAAATATGTATTATTGATTGATTTACAATGAAATTTTGTTTGGCACTTTAGTTGGCTTTTAATTAAATGAGCATAAATTGACAATCACATTTTTTATAATTAAAACAGTAATTATGCAAATTATTAAAATCATATCTTTTTTATTCCTTTTCATTAATTTGAATCTGCAAGCACAGAAGAAAGCGGATTCATCTAAGCAAACCAGATCTATCGAAATTAACAATGAAAATGGGCAACTATCAATCCATTTTGAGAATTCTGTTATCTCGGAATTTATAGTGAATGATGTTCCTATTGCAAAAGAGAGCTACAAAGACTACCAAGATATCATCAACGATTTCAATCAAGAAAGCTCTAAAGAAACAATGCATTCGTCTAGTCCAAAAATTCCATGTCCTCCAAACAATAATGAAGACCTAAATGAATTGTTAAGGCAGAACATTTTGGGGTACTTGATTGAGGAAAAGATCATTGAATCTGCATCGAAATACAAGGTTGAATTGAGAAGTGAATTCCTGAAGGTTGACGGGCAAATGGTGTCAAATCAAATTCACAATCAATGTCTTGATTTATTTCATAAAATATACAGTCATCAACTCAATCACAAGAGTGTCGCAAAATTCCAAAAATCACGTTCCAACTCAAAATCAATGGTTTCGATATTGGATTAAGAATGCGATGATTATGTTTTCAAGTACTTGAGAACTTTTTAAAAAGTAAACCCTCTGACCTCTGAATATTTGAGTTTTCCGAGGCCATTTTTTTAAATAAGAATTTGCTTTGAGGCAGCAGAGTAGTTGTTTCAAACCAATCTAGTCTTTGTAAATATTCTAGACTTTCAGAATGTTAAAAGCCATTTTCAAAAGAATTTTAGTTGTCATAGATACAACGAAATCCCAAATGGTTGAGTCCACTGTCTTTGGGTGTTGTTTGAAATTTGGATGGGATAAAGCCTGAGCAGACATCAAAATCGCAGAGGAAACTTCCGCCTTTTATGATGTTGCTGCCATTGTTTGCGAGGCTACTTGTCCATTCCCAAACATTGCCGAAAAGATCATGGATTCCATATTTGTTTGTTTTGAATTGTCCAATTGGTGCGACCCTTTTATAATAGCCGTCTTTTGCCTCATCTTGATAGGGGAAAACACCTTCCCAAATATTGCCACGAATTACTTCTGGCCCAGCAATGATGTCCCATTCTTGAGCGGTAGGGATTCGACCAGATTTCCATTCACAATAGGCGCAGGCATCATAAAAACTGACTTGGGTGGTTGGATAGTTATCACTGTAAATTTCATTGCCTTCAGGTCTTAACCAGTTGGCTTTTTCAACGACTTCCCATTTGTTAGAAAGGGTATCAAAAACGCCAGACCATTCCAATGAATCAGCTGTTGTAACATATTCATTTGCTTGGGTGAATTGCTTAAATTGAGCGATACTTACTTCAAAAGCATCGACTGAAAAGTCAGTATTGGGAATGTTAATTTTGGCTTCTAAATTATTTACAATTTTAACTTCCTTTTTTGGAGTGTGTTTGTCCCCAAGACTGTTACAAGCCGAGCACAGCACCATCAGGAGGAATAAAAAAAAATGGAAACTGTTTTTTACCAATTTGTTATATTTACTATTTGAGTACTAGACCAATAATGGCTGTCCTTTGGTGTATTTACCAAAGGACTGGTGAACTTTTATTTAACGAAGCAAAAATGCTTAATTAAACAATGCCCTTTTGGTCATAAGACCAAAAGTAAGCGTCAAAAGACTAAAAGTAAGCGTCATCAGAGCAAAAGAATGCACATAAGACCAAAAGTAAGCGTCAAAAAACCAAAAGCAAGCGTCAAAAGACCAAAAGCAAGCATCATCAGAGCAAAAGCAAGCATCATAAGATCAAAATAAAGCTATTTTTTTTGATAAAATCTCTTGTACTCGAATGGAAGTGTTCACTCAAACAGTTCAGAACTAAGGTACCTGTCTCCTCTGTCACAGACGATGGTGACGATCACGCCTTCTTCAATTTCACTAGCAATCTGTAAAGCAATGTGCAATGCTCCACCACTGCTCATTCCAGCCAAAATGCCTTCTTCTTTGGCCAATTTTCTTGTCATTGCTGTCGCCTGTTCGGTACTGACATCAACAATTCTATCAACCCTTCTTGGTTCATATATTTTAGGTAGGTATTCAACCGACCATCTTCGAATACCGGGAATACGCGAACCATCAGTTGGTTGAGCTCCAACAATTTGAATTCCTGGATTTTGTTCTTTTAAATATCTTGAAACACCCATGATGGTTCCAGTTGTTCCCATGGAAGAGATAAAGTGGGTAACCGTTCCCATGGTATCTCGCCAAACTTCTGGACCAGTGGTGTTATAGTGCATTTTGTAATTATCTGGATTGGCAAATTGATTGAGCATGAAATACTCATCTGTATTTGACATGTCTTCTGCTAATTCTCTTGAATATTCTATTGTCCTTTCTGCAGGAGTCAAAATCACTTCAGCACCGTAAGCTTTCATGGTTTTGATTCTTTCGGCTGTAGAATTGTCTGGCATGATAAGGGTCATGTGAACACCCATTGCTTGAGCAATCATAGCTAGGGCGATACCAGTGTTACCACTGGTTGCTTCGACAAGCTTTGATCCAGGCTTGATTTCTTTTCTATCCAAAGCGCCTTTGATCATTCCAAAAGCTGCTCTGTCTTTTACACTTCCGCCAGGATTTTGACCTTCCAATTTGGCATATATTGTAACCGATTTATTCGGATTGAGATTTTGTATTTTTACTAAAGGAGTGTTTCCTATTAATTGAGAAAGAACCATTAATTATTAGAATTAAATTTCAATAAAATATAAATTTGAAAACCTATTTATGAATCAAACGAATTGTTGACTGGATTGATAGTAGACTTTTGATTCTGGCGGTACACTTTTTGTAATCCAAACATTACCGCCAATAATGCTGTCTTTTCCTACGATCGTTTTTCCACCAAGAATGGTGGCACCTGAATAAATCACCACACCATCTTCAATGGTTGGATGTCTTTTTGTTTCTGCATCTTCCTTCCTAACACTCAGTGCTCCTAGGGTAACTCCCTGATAGATTTTGACATTGTTGCCAATGTTTGTGGTTGCTCCGATAACCAAACCTGTTCCATGATCTATGCAAAAACTTTCGCCGATGCTTGCTCCTGGATGAATGTCAATTCCCGTCCTATTGTGAGAATGTTCTGTCATTAACCTTGGAATCAATTTTACATCTAAGGAATGCAATAAATTTGCAAATCTGTAGGCAGCTGTTGCATAGAAACCAGGATAGGAGCGAATAACTTCGCTTCTGCTCTTTGCTGCTGGATCTCCCTCAAACATTGCATCAATGTCCTTTTGAAGCATTTGATAAACGGCTGGAATTCCGTCGAAAAACAAATTTGTGTTGTTTTCTGCATTCAAACCTTCTCTGTTGGGTTTGAGGTACAGCATTTCATACAATTCTTCTTTTAAATTGAGAATGTGAAAATCGAGTTTTTCCACGCTGTCAAAACTTTTTTTTGCAAATTCAGGGAACAAAGTTCCCATTAGGCTACTAAAAAATTTAGCCACATCACTCTGAGTGGGACACTTAGCTATTTGCTGATGGGCAGAATATAATTTGTTAATAAAATCTTCTTTCAATTTTGTAAAATTTGTTTATGAGTTATTGTACGAAAAATAAGAGGCTTGGGTATATATATTATGAAATGAAATTTTTGGCGAAATAATTCAATATTTTTCAAATAAAAGACTGTAAAATAATGGTTTATAAAATGATTTTCCAATTTTATGCTGATTATTTGAAATTTGAGGAGCAGCATTCAAAAATTGTTTTATTGGGTATGTTCCTTATATTCTTCCATTGTCATCAATTGATCCCATTCTGTCCAATCTTGCGGAATTATCTTCAGCAACCAGCCTTTTGTTTCAGGCAAGGTATTGGCCAATTTGGGATTCGCAATAATGTCGGAGTTTATTTCCATAACTTCTCCTGACAAAGGGAGGCAAAGATCAAATTCAGCTTTGTCTGCTTCAACGGTTCCGAATACTTCTTCTTTTTCAATGAAATCTCCTTTTTGAGGCAGGTTGAATTTTATGATCGTTCCTAAATTGTTTTGAACAAAACTGGTAATGCCAATCCTTGCAATTCTTATTCCGTCCGACTTGTCCTCCATTGCCCATTGGTGAGTATATAAAAAACGTTTTTCCATATTATGATTATATTGCATGAAATTTAGAGCACTCAACCTGCTCATTTTAAAATCCTAATTTATTTTACTTAAGATCTAGAGCAATATAAAATATTAATTCTATGGCAGCAAAACTTTCAGAAAAGGCAATACAAAAATTGGCAAAAAATTTAGACAAAGCAGCATTCAATGCTGAAGCAATATCACAATTAAGTGTCAAGAACAAATTTAGTGAGAAAGAAGCCTACGCTATTCAAAAAGCTTCGATTGAAATGCGTCACAAAAGAGGGGAGCGGCACATTGGACTGAAAATGGGTTTTACTAGCAAAGCCAAAATGAAGCAAATGGGGGTGAATGACTTAATTTGGGGTCGATTAACGAATAAGATGTTGTATAAAGATGGTGCTAAATTCAATCTCAACCGACACATTCATCCTAGAGCCGAGCCTGAAATTTGTTTTTTGATTGGAAAGAAGATAAACAGAAAGCTGTCATTGAAAGAGGCGCCAAATTTTGTGAAATACATTGCACCTGCTCTGGAAATAATTGATTCGAGGTACAAGGATTTTAAATTCTCCCTAGAGGATGTTATCGCCGATAATTGCTCCTCTGCGGGATTGGTCATTGGACCTTGGAGAACCAAGGATATTCCTTTGAAAAAGCTCAGAATGTTTCTTGAAATCGATAACAGAGTTGTTCAATCAGGCATGGGTAAAGATATTTTGGGTGATCCTTGGAATTCATTGGTTGATGCAAGTCGTTTGGCGAAAAAATATGGTCAAGCCATTGAGGCTGGAGACATCATTTTGGCCGGAGCTGCAACACCAGCTGTGTACTTAAAGAAAGGTCAAAAGGTTCGAGCGATCGTCGAACAGTTGGGTTCTTGCAAGTTTACAACATAGATTGTATTTCACGGAAATAATAGACTTAAGTAATCGATCTAAGTAATCAATTTAAAAATTGATCTAAAAACAAAAGAACAAAAGAACAAAAGAACACAAGAACAAAAGAATAAAAAAAAGGGAGTGTTTCCTAAGTTGTCATCAACTGGAAACACTCCCTTTTTATATACAATTTAAAAGCTTACTTTTCTATCATAAGCTTCTCGATTACAGTAGAATTTCCTTTCTGGAATTTAATCAAATACATTCCACCATTGAGTGAAGATAAATCCAATTGTTTCAATCCTGCTTGAGGTGCGAATTCAAATACAAGTCTTCCTTGCATGTCCATCACTTGAATAAATGATTCTTCCAAGAATTCTTTATCGTTGCTTGAAAGATAGAAAATACCATTTCCAGGATTAGGATAAACAACAATTGATAGAGTAGTTTCGTCTTCTACAATGCTCAATCTTTCTTCTTCATTCTCCCCATTGTCATTTGTAACATCTTCTGTATCATTACAAGCACCAATTTGGATTTGGTAAGTAATTTCATCACAAGTTCCATTTGGTTTACATGCGTTTATAACTACTTCATCTGAGTTTCCAAGATTACCAGCCAATGCTGTAAATCTGAAGCAATCACTGCTCACAATACTTATTGAATTGCTAGATTCTGAATCAATGCTGATTTCATAATTTCCATTTATATCGCAGAATTCTGGACAAATGATTAAAGGTTCATTTGGTTCAACGCAGATTTCAACTAAATCACATGCAAGACAATCATCATTGACCGTGAAATTCATTTCACAAAGAACAGCTCCGCCGCCGAAAATATCAATGATTTCCAAGACATAAGTCCCTGTGGCAAGGTCCGTAAATTCTGGAGCATTCCAAGTAGCATCTTTGTACTCTTTGCCAGATTCATGTGTAATTATATAAAGGAAACTATTGAATCCATTAGCAGAATCATAGTTTACAATTACAGAAGCATTTTCTGCTCCACAATCAGCTGTTTGAACTTCAATGCTAGAACATGGTCCTTCCAAAACTATTGGATCACCATTGTTGCCATTTCCATTTCCATTCCCGTTACCGTTGCCATTTCCGTTCCCGTTACCATTGCCATTTCCGTTCCCATTATTACAATCATTGGTCAAAGTAATTTCACCAGAGCAAAGAATTTCTCCACTTCCGAAAACATCAATGATTTCAACTTTGTAATAACCGTTTGGTAGGCTAACGAATTCTGGGACTTCATAAGTTGCATTGTTGTATTGTGCACCATCTTCGTGAGTCAATGAATAGAGGTATGAGATAGTATTGCCAGCTTCTGTAAAATAAATGGTTATTTCACCATCATTAATGTTGCAGCTAGAATTAAAGATTTCTGCAGTAAAGCAATCTCCTTCTATCATTTCACCCTCTTCTACAATAGGCTCTTCCACATCTGGTTCCACCTCTTCAGGTTCTATTTCATCGCATCCTATTCCAGGAATTTCAAATGTCATTTCTTGGCACATTTCGTTTCCATTTCCAAAAATGTCAATTACCAAAATGGTGTAATCTCCTGGAGGCATGCTGTTGAAAACAGGACTAAACATTGTTGCATCATTGTAAACAATTCCCTCTGAACTAATTATTGAATAGAGGTAACTATTGAAGCCTGTTTCTCCATCAAAATTAACAACAACTTGGCCACTGTTTATTTCACAATCAGAAGGCAAAATCTGTAGATTTAGACAAGGACTTTCTTCTTGAAGTTCACAGGTTCCATTGTAAGCGATTTCAATTCCAGCACAAAGTGCTTCACAAGAATTTCCGTAGGTGTTGCCATCGACGCCGCAAACAGGAGCATATTCTTCAGTACAGATACAAGGTTCAATTTGGGTTGCATAAATCTCTTTACAACAAGTCCCTAGTGCTACTTCGTTGCAATCATAAATGGTTAAACACACATTGTATGGATCAAGTACGGGCTCTCCATCAATTAAAGATGGGAAGGCTATGTCACATGGATCAGACTCGTTTGAAATCGCTCCATTTCCAAAGTCCCATTCCCATGCGCAGACATTGTCTAAGCCAAGTGTTTCGCTGAAACACAAAATGTCAGCAGCGTAAGATTGTGGGATGTCATCCGTTCCAATTGCACCAACTAGTTCGTATTCGAAAAGACCCAATTCACAAATAGAATTGCATTCTCCAGCTGTGTAATCAGTAATTCCATCACATTCTGCAAAACAAGCATTGCTGTAAGTTATTCCATTGCTTCCACATACAGGAGCGTATTCTTCGGTGCAAATGCATCCTCCTCCGCAATCAATGATGTCAAAAGCATAAATATTAATTCCTGCAAGGCCACCATCGAAAATATTATAGAAGCTGACAATAATTGTGTCTGTTCCAATATATCCTGCATTGGGTGTGTAATGTAAATAATCAGCAGCAATTTGAGGTCCGGGCATTCCGTTGTCCGCAAATAGGATTTCATAACTTCCATTACCTGGCCCTTCTATTTCATATTGAACCAAATCTCCTAAAATGAAAATGTATTTATCATCGTTGCACAATTCAACCTCTGTTATATCAGGATCAATACCTGCGCAATCAATTACATCATAAGCATAAACTTGTATGCTAATTATTCCACCATTGAAGAAATCAAAGAAAGTTACAGTAATGGAATCTGTTCCTACATAACCAGCATTTGGTGTATAGTGTAAATAGTCCGCAGCAATTTGAGGCCCGTCTGTACCATTGTCCGCAAACAATATTTCATAGGAACCATTTGTAGGTCCATCAATTTCATATTGAACCAAATCACCTAGTATAAATATGTGTTTTTCATCATTGCAAACTTCAACTTCTGTAAACATTGGTTCAATACCGGGGCATTCTACAATATCAAAAGCGAAAACGACGATATAAGTAATTCCTTCATCAAAGAAACTGAAGTAAGTTACTGTGATAGAGTCTGGACCAACATATCCTGGATTTGGAGTATAATGTAAAAACTCGCCTCCAACTTGTGGACCATCTGTTCCATCGTCCCCAGTGATTTCATAAGAACCATTGCTTGGTCCGTCTATTTCAAACTGAACTAGATCGCCAAGGAAAGTATTGAAGCTTCCATTGCTACAAACCTCTACTTCATTAATAACTGGTTCAATTTCTGGGCAATCGACAATGTTTAAAACATGAACATAAACTTGAGCGATTCCACCATTGACGAAATCAAAGAATGTAATTGTTATGCTGTCAGTACCGATGTATCCAGGATTAGGCACGTAGTGTAAATAATCTGCCCCAACTTGAGGACCCGGCATTCCGTTGTCAGCGAACAAGATTTCATAAGTACCAAAGTTGGCCCCTTCAATTTCATACTGAACAAGATCGCCCAATTCGATGATGTATTTCTCATCGTTACAAACTTCTGCTTCAATAATAATTGGTTCAATTTCTGGGCAATCAATTACATCAAAAGCGTAGATAGTGATATTAGAAATCCCTTCTCCAAAGAAACTGTAATAAGTAACTGTGATCGAATCTGTACCAACATATCCTGGATTTGGAGTGTATTGCAAAAACTCACCCCCAACTTGTGGGCCATTGGTTCCGTCATTGTCTGTGATTTCATAAGTTCCGTTGTTAGGTCCTTCGATTTCAAATTGGACCAAATCGCCAAGGAAAGTATTAAAGTTAGAATTGTTACAAACCTCAACATCGTTTACAACTGGAACAATGCAATCCTCAACAATAACTTCGTAATATTCATAATCAAAAGTTTGACCGATTGTAGTGAATATCTCTAGTTCGTAGATTGTGGATTGGCTAGGTGATGCAATTGGATTTAAACAACCCGAACAGCTAAGGCTCTCTGATGGAGACCAAGATAGCGCAGTATTTCCAGCTCCAAACTCTGGACCAATTTCGATGCTTTCACCACTACAGATATTGTATGTTGCTGAAATGTTGCCACATAAATCATTGTATCCACTTGCCGAAGTCCAAATGTTTTGTTCTACTTCGATTGGACCTAAACAGGCATCTTCTGGTAAAATCTCACCATTGGATAAACAAATTAAGTTTCCTTGACAATCATAAAGATAGTCTGGAGCATCCACAGCATTGCAAAGCTCACTTAGGTCTACTTGCACTCCAATTCCATCTTGGTAACTGACTATGTCAATTGAAGAAAGACAAGAAAATTGATCGTTGTTAAATTGTTGAATAATATCATTTAACCACGGAGCATTTACTAGACTTTCACAGGAACAAGTATTTTGAATTTCACATTCTCCTTCAAAAGCTATTTCAACTCCTTCGCATGCTGCCTCGCAAGCATTGCCATAAGTTTGTCCATCCACTCCACATACTGGGGCATAAATGGCTGGACAAATGCAATTGAAAATTTCAAGACAAGAAATTTCAATCGG
>CALBCY010000111.1 GCA_937927195.1 uncultured Chitinophagales bacterium | reverse complement strand
CTTTATTTAACAAGTACGGATAAATCAGGAAATTTTACACTAAATTATCTTGCTGAAGGCAAATATGACCTTGTTGCACTAGAAGACAAAAACTCAAACTTCTATTTTGATTTGCCCAACGAAAAGATAGCATTTCAAGATCAAAACATTGATTTAATCAAAGACAGCATCAACAATGAAACCCTATACCTATTTGAACTGTTCACAGCCTTAAAAATAATCAGTACAAAGATGAAAACTCCTGGTAAGGTAGAAATAGAACTGAATGATCAAATAGAGAACTGGGAGTATAAAACAATAATAAAAGAGGATATCAAAGATTCTCTAATCGTACAGATATCAGAAAGTAAAAAAGAATTGACAATATGGTATCCCAAATTATCAATGGACACAATAAATCTTGAATTAAGTGCCAACCAAATAATAGTTGATACAATAGAAATCATACAACCAAAAGACTGGGAACTAGAACCACTGAAAAACACAAATTCAAAACCAACTAGAGGAAAATTTACACTCAGTCAAAACAAAGAACTCATTATCCCATTCAATTACCTCATAGATACTTTTGACATTTCAAAAATCAGCATATACGACACAAAAACATCAATAAAAATACAACAAGACAGCCTGATAAGTAAAACGGAATTTGACAAAATAAAATTAAAGGCAAATTGGGACACTCTGCAATATGAAATTGAAATTCTACCAAATGCAATAACAGATTTCAATAGTCAAACAAACCAAGACACTATAAAATTTGAATTTTTAGTAGTAGAAGCTAAAGAACCAGGAAGTTTGACCTTAAAGTTTGAACAACAAGATTCAAGTAAGCAGTATATTTATAAGATAATGGATAGCCAAGAGCAACTTGTAGAAAAAGGAATTTCAACAGATTCACTTACAATACCAGTAATTGAAAGAGGCGTTTATACCATACAGGTGATCGTAGATGAAAACAAAAATTTAAAATGGGATACAGGTGATTACAAAACAAGAAGGCAACCTGAAACCATTATAAGTATTCCTGGCACAATTGACATCAAAAGCAATTGGGAAACAGAAAAAACCATAAACCTTTCTGAGTTTAACTAAAAACCTCAAAAGTTGAAAGTTGAACTTAATATTCCAAATTCAATACTGCTCATACACCTATTGCGTGTAAGCAAATACACTTGATGCAGAAGAGCGTTAAAAAATTGAATCAATAGTGAATCAATATTGAATTTCTGCAAGACCTACCCTACTTCCATTCCTAACCCACAAATTGTAATCGTTAACATTGATTATTGAACTGCCATCCACATCATACGAATAATAAACATAAACATCCGCATTGTTATTTGACCACAGATTGAAATCATTCACATTGTTAACTCCATTTCCATCAAAATCTCCAGGGATCATACCAGCCTTCCCATTTTGCATCAAATTTTGTTGCTGATTACCAAAGGCCTTATTAACACCATCGGTGAAATAATAAGAATGTCCAATAGGCGTATAAATCTGTTCTTTGTAAATAACATCTAAATGGCTTTTATGCCTAACAACAAACCAATATGGCTCAATAACACTGGGATCAATATTATAAAAATTCAAAGAAGATGTACCATCCAAATCTACAATCCAACCATTCTCATTAATCAAAGCAGCCCTACGTTCGACAACTTCAAGACCAGGAGCACCTAAAGTTGAAGGCCCATCCCCTCGTCGAACTTCTACCAATACCCAATCAACAATATTAGACGGAAACGAATTAACAACTTCCCCCCCATTGTAAAAATATGGAGCACCATAAAATGGCTGAAAAGCTGGAAGAAGATTCTCTTCAACATAATTAGAATTCATCCTATTGGTACTAAAATCCATGAAACCCTCTAAGTATACCTGCAAATTAATTCTAGACAAATATGGAGATGGAGCCACCTCAAAATGAGCCCAGCCAACATTGTTAGATTCATTTTCCTCAAACACATTTTGATTCTCATCAGAAATAAAAAGAATATACCAATCTCCGTATTCGATACCAGCTGGAAGAGAAAAACTGTTGTGCATAAATTGAAAAGTACCAGGCAATAAACCAGCATCATGGCGATTATAGTCAAGGTGCTCATCACCATAACCAAATATGGTGTCCCTACTTAGATAGTATCTCAAATAGTTTGGTCCAGCTGCACCTTCACCATAATTTCGATAATTACAAGTAACACTTATGTCATCATATGGACTAACGATTGAAGGAAAAACTTCCTCTTCAGTGGTTTGTAAATCCGCAACAATGAACTCAGAAGTTGTTACCTCAACAGTAGACATAATAATGTTATTGCTCTCATCGGTTTCCATGATTTCATCAGTAAAATCTACTTTAGCAAAAATGTGCCACTCACCATCCGTTATTGATGCTGGTAAGTAAAGCCCTTCTGTAACAGTTACGGTATCATAAGAAGAAATTCCATGCTGCCAATATTGATTAAGAAGCATATCGCTCTCATCAAAAACATTATCAGCTGACAGATACAAACCAATGGTTACATAATCATAATAGATCGTACCATTGTTAAGAACAGTCATTTTTGCATTAATTCCACCATATGGGGAACTTAAGCCTGGCGTAAGTTCTAACTTAGAAAAAGAAAAGTCTGATCCTACACCATTTCCATCATAAGCACATAAACTGAAGGTTCCTTCACTCGCATTTTGAGGCACCCAGAACCTAACATAAACTGTTGTACCTGGTTCAAGCCCTAAAGCCTCTACCTTAGGCATGTCACCTGAACTACCTCTGTTGGCACATACAATTAACTCCAAACTATTACAATCATTTTTGTATACTGCAAGTGCACCATCCAAAATTTCGGGATCCAAAGTTGGCAATGTGGAAACAACAAGATGTCCACTAGAAGGCACAATCACTTCGAACCATAAATCATCTCCCCCAAATCTTCCACAGGGTGGTTTTTCAACACCCGATGTAACAGCATCAACGGAAGAATACACAGCATAGCTACAATTGCTGTTTAAGGGAATGGAATTCGGATTGTCTCTTGTAAAATCTTGAGCTTTTGAATCATTTATTGGATATTGATCACTTTGACCATTAGGGTTCTTTATAATAAACTCTAAGTTATGAGAACCACTATTAATAGTAATTTCATCAAACACTACGTTTTCAGAAAAGCCATTTTCCAAATTACCTGACCAATCATAAGTTTCAATCAAATTACCATCAAGTAATACCTCAATTTCTGCACTGGTTAGATTCTCAATACCATAGTTTAGAATAGTAACTTCTGGATGAACACGATTTGAACACATCAAACCATTTGGAGATAAAACTTCAGAAATAGAAGCATCATAATCATTATCAATTGGAGTACAAGCCTCTGAGTCCAACAAACTAAAACGCATATTAAACAATGCATCACGCATCCTTACTCTTTGTCCTTCTGTAAAACCTTTTCGACAATAGTCATAGCTCATAATATTTTCTATAGGATCTGGTTGATTCCCAATTCCACCTTGAGAGGTTCTTCGAAATGGATTGTTTTCAGATGAATCATCAACATCATTCGAACAGCTGTCATAATCATTATCCTCACACTCCAATCTGTGCTTGAAAGTTGGTGAAGTATCACAAACACGGTCTCCTTCACCCAAGCAATTCGAATTAGGAGCACAGCCATCCTGGTTATCATCTCTATGAAAAACATGCAATAGGTTGAAATAATGTCCGAACTCATGAGTCCAAGTATTTGAACCCATCCAATGAGAAATAACAATCCCATCATAAGGCTTACCATGAACATTTGCTAAATTAGCGTAGGCACCAAATCCAGAAATATTATAAACAAGAAAAACATTGATGTACTTTTTAGGATCCCATTGATAAGCAGGAATTACTGGTCCACTCAAAATATCCATTACTTCAAAAGTCAAAACATCATCAGCATGCCTAATTATACCATTGGTCGGCTGATTATTAGGATCTCGAGTAGCAAGGCAAAATTGAATACCAATATCGCGGCCTAAATAAGGATTATCGAATTGCTCACCACTTTCATGTCTAAAACTAGCGTTGACAATTTCCATTAATGAATCTATCTTTGCATCTGAAAAGTTCTCTGACTCCCCAACTTCAGTTTCAACCCGGTGTACAACATGAACAACTACTGGAAGCGTTTTTACTTCACCATCGTCGTCTGTTTTACCCGAACTGCCAAGATACTCACCAGTTTGCCTATCGTAAATATCCTTTTCCATCGTTTCATGAGAGAATCGGTATTCATAGGTTTGTAGAGACTCCTCATGAATTTGATCAAACGCACAACCCTCGTGATCCCCTGTTCCGTGAAGAAAAGGCATAACCTGAGAATTTGCAGAAATGATGACACTGCACAAAAGCAGTACCATTGCATAGAAATTGTACTTCATAGCTGACTATTGAAATGTGAACAAGCAGTTTGGCTAAATTGGGTAAGAGATAATTTCTAAAGCCTAAAGGGGGAGTATTGACTTTAATACAAAGTGCGATATAACAACAAATACGTAGGTCAAGGTACTTTTGTTTTCGTTCAGCTAAAATCTATAAAGTATACAACAAATAAATAATACGTTAAAAAGGCTAACAAAATTTAAAATTAGTTTGAAATTAACATTTAGTTAGAATGCTATCAAAGTGCATGATTGAAATATTTAATTAATATAAAGATATAGAAGACATTCACATCTACCATTTATTAATTAATTTCACACCATAATAAACAAACCACCATGGATTCAATAAAACCTTATAAACCAATAAACAAAGTCAGGATTATAACAGCAGCCTCTTTGTTTGATGGCCACGATGCGGCAATAAATATAATGCGCCGAATATTGCAATCCTCTGGAGCTGAAATAATTCACCTTGGCCACAATAGATCAGTTGAAGAAATTGTCAATGCTGCAATTCAAGAAGATGTACAAGCCATAGCAATAACTAGCTACCAAGGTGGACACAATGAATTCTTCAAATACATGTATGACCTTTTAAGAGAGAAAGGAGTCAATCACATAAAAATATTTGGTGGCGGCGGAGGAACAATCCTACCTACAGAAATAGAAGATCTACACAACCATGGTATTGATAAAATATATTCCCCTGATGACGGGAGAAAAATGGGCCTGCAAGGAATGATAAATGATTTGCTTGAGAAGGCAGACTTTTTAATAAATAAAAACCTGCAAGATGAAGTAAAATCACTAAAGGAGAAGAATCCAGGATCTATTGCGAGGGTAATTACTACACTAGAAAACTTCGAAGAAGAAAACAAAGATGTATTAATTGAAATTTCAAAACTAGCCAAAGAAAACACCATTCCCGTTTTGGGAATTACCGGAACTGGAGGAGCAGGAAAATCTTCTGTCGTAGATGAATTAGTTAGAAGGTTCCTTACAGATTTTGGACAAGAAAAAACGATCGCTATTGTTTCCGTAGACCCCTCAAAAAGAAAAACAGGTGGAGCACTATTGGGAGATAGAATCAGAATGAATGCAATAGACAATCCTAGAGTCTACATGCGTTCCTTGGCAACAAGACAATCAAACCTTTCATTATCAAAGTCCGTTGACGAGGCCCTTATCGTTTTAAAAGCGTCAAAATTCGATTTGATCATTCTAGAAACTTCTGGCATCGGTCAATCTGATACTGAAATAACAGATCACTCGGATGTAACAATGTATGTAATGACACCAGAATATGGAGCTGCTACTCAATTAGAGAAAATCGACATGCTTGATTTTGCAGACATCATTGCACTCAACAAATTCGACAAGCGCGGCGCATTGGACGCTTTGCGAGATGTAAAGAAACAATACAAAAGAAATCACAATCTCTGGGAAACACCTGACGATCAAATTCCTGTTTATGGTACAATTGCTTCTCAATTTAATGATCCTGGAATTAACAGATTGTATGCGGCAATCATTGACAAATTAAATGAAAAAACAAGCTTTAAAATAAAATCTGAATTCTCCGCCACTGACGAAAACTCAGAAAAGATTTTCATAATTCCTCCAAGAAGGGTTCGTTATCTTTCTGAAATTACAGACAACATTAGAAAATACAATCAGTGGGTTGAGGATCAAGGAAAACTGGCAAGTCAACTATATCAACTAAACGGGGTCATTGAACTATTGAATGAATCAAACAAAGACATTGCAGAATTAGAATCTGAAAAAGAAGCGATTCAACTAAAGTTCTCAAATGAAAACAAACAAATTTTAGATCATTGGAAAGACAAGAAACAAGCTTATAAAAACGAAGAGTACATATTCAAAGTAAGAGACAAAGAGATCAGAATAAAAACACATACAGAATCCCTATCTCACCAGAAAATTCCTAAAATCAGTTTACCAAAATACAAGGATTGGGGAGATATTCTGAAATGGAATCTACAAGAAAACGTACCTGGTGAATTCCCTTTTACAGCGGGAGTTTATCCCTTCAAAAGAGAAGGAGAAGATCCAACCAGAATGTTTGCTGGAGAAGGAGGACCTGAAAGAACCAATAAAAGATTTCATTACTTGAGTCTAGGCCAACCAGCAGCAAGGCTCTCAACGGCCTTTGATTCCGTTACATTATACGGAGAAGACCCCGATCACCGACCAGATATTTACGGTAAAGTTGGAAACAGCGGAGTCTCTATTTGTTGCTTGGACGATGCAAAAAAATTATATTCAGGCTTCAACCTTTGCGATCCATCTACCTCGGTATCCATGACCATAAATGGACCAGCAGCCATCATAAACGCATTCTTTATGAATGCAGCAATTGATCAACAATGTGAAATTTACATAAAAGAAAATGGACTGGAAAAAGAAGCAGAAGATAAGATCAAAAAAGTCTACGATTCTAATAGCAAAGCAAGACCAACATACAATGGAGACCTACCAGAAGGAAACAACGGTTTAGGCTTAATGTTACTCGGTGTTACAGGTGACATGATCCTTCCAAAAGATGTTTACGATGAAATTAAAACCAAAACAGTTTCACAAGTAAGAGGAACCGTTCAAGCAGATATTTTAAAAGAAGATCAAGCTCAAAACACTTGCATTTTTTCAACAGAATTCTCCTTAAAACTAATGGGAGACGTCCAACAATATTTCATCGACAAAAATGTCAGAAACTTTTACTCTGTTTCTATTTCAGGTTACCACATTGCAGAAGCTGGCGCCAATCCAATATCACAGTTGGCATTTACACTTGCAAACGGATTTACCTATGTTGAATATTACTTATCGAGAGGAATGGACATCAATGATTTTGCACCAAACCTTTCTTTCTTCTTTTCAAATGGAATTGACCCTGAATATGCAGTAATTGGAAGAGTAGCGAGGAAAATCTGGTCCAAGGCAATGAAAAACGTATACGGAGCAAATGCCCGTTCACAAAAACTAAAATACCACATACAAACTTCTGGACGTTCCCTTCATGCTCAAGAAATTTCATTCAATGACATCCGGACAACTTTGCAGGCACTCTATGCAATCTATGACAATTGCAACAGCCTTCACACCAATGCCTACGACGAAGCCATAACGACACCTACAGAAGAGTCGGTAAGAAGAGCATTGGCCATCCAACACATCATCAACAAAGAATTGGGATTAAACAAAAATCAAAATCCAATCCAAGGCTCATTCATAATCGAAGAATTAACCGATTTGGTAGAAGACGCTGTGTTGACGGAGTTTGACAGAATAACCGATCGTGGTGGTGTATTAGGAGCTATGGAAAGAATGTACCAAAGAAGCAAAATTCAAGAAGAATCGATGTATTATGAAACGCTTAAACATACAGGCGAATATCCAATTGTGGGTGTAAACACTTTTCTTTCCTCCGACGGCTCACCGACCATTATCCCAGACGAAGTCATACGCTCAGACAAAGAGGAAAAGGAAGCGCAAATCAAAACACTTCAAAACTTGCACAAAAGAAATGAAGACAAGTCTGAAAGTTTCCTCAAACAACTTCAAAAGGCTACTATCAATAACCAGAACATCTTCGAAGAATTGATGGAAGTCTCAAAATACTGCTCCCTTGGACAAATGACCCGATCATTGTACGATGTTGGTGGCAAATACAGAAGAAATATGTAAACTCATTAAGTTTAAGAATAAGCTTAAGTAGAAGTTTAAAACAGAGATGCTCAATAAGCCATTTGGCTTCATAATTCACATCGTGAACCTTCAACTTAATCTATCCTAAACTTATAAGCACATCAATTTTTGATTCTTTCACAAACCATCCGAATCAATAATTCATAATCAATCAATTTATAATTTCATCATCAATCTTCTACTTAATCTTAAGCTTACTCTTAAACTTATTTTTGGGGCCTTGCCTTGCGGCCGGGCTATCCGCTTTTACTCCTCGTCGCTTGCCTAGGGCAGCTCCTGTGGGGTAACCGCTACTATCCCTAAGGCGGAGAGCAATCTCAAAGAATACATTTTTCCAAAAAAAATACCTTTTAGTTGTAAAAAACACGCAAAACAGGTGAGTAAAAATTAAAATTAATCTACATTTTTCTTATATTTAATAGACAAGTATTAAACCATTTGCTTAACAAACAAGCGGTTTAAGGTTTCAAGCAAACTATTCGGATATAACTCTACAAGGAACAAGGAGAATCATTCTCCTAATTTTTAATGATTCAACAACTTTTCAGGAGGTTGTAAAAGGCAACATCCTTTTTCATTAGCCAATACCTAATTGTCCCAAAATTCGGGCCTAAACACAAATACCATGATAAAAACTCTACAACGTTTTATCCTATTAATCTTTTGCCTACTCTCATTTTTCGAAATTGCCAATGCACAACCTGTGAATTATACCGTTACAGTTGTGAATGTTAGCTGGAACAATGACAATGGCTGTAATGAAGGAGGAAATGAGGAATACTCCGCCTTGGTTTGGTTTGATGACAATTTAAACGGAACAGATGTAGGAGGTAATTGCTTTACTTGTTCAACGAAT
>CALBCY010000110.1 GCA_937927195.1 uncultured Chitinophagales bacterium | reverse complement strand
GAAGTTATTTCATCAAACAAATCTGCTTTGAAAATTTATGAAAATGTTGGTTTTGCCCAGTATGGATTTCACGAAAAAGCTTACAAAGAAAACGGAAATTACTATGACTTAACCTATATGCAAATAATGAAAGAAAAGTTTGCAAAGAATTTAAGTACCAGACATTAGATTTTATCGAATCGTCGACCGGATTTTATATGCAGTCTGTGACTAGGTGGATCAATGCAAAACATTGTATTTTTTATATTCAATCCATCTGATTATAATGTCGAGTCTTTAACCAAGACTTTGCCCTTGATTTTATAAAAAAAATTAGCAATTGATTTATTTAAACAATTGCTTTAACACGAAGATTAAATGACTGAGCTTAAAACATTTGAAACGGAAAGATTAATCCTTAAACCAACTTCTGTAGAAGATGCTGAATTCTTTTTTAATTTGAAAAATAGCCCAACTTGGATACAGTACATCGGAGACCGAAACGTAAAAACAATTGAAGATGCTAGAGCGTTTATAACAAGCAAAATTATCACGCACAGGGAAAAATTTGGATATTCAAATTATACAGTGATAAAAAAAATAGACAGCATAAAAATAGGAAGTTGTGGCTACTACAATAGAGAAGATTTAGAAGGTGTTGATGTAGGTTGTGCATTTTTGCCCAAGTATCAAAAAATGGGATATGCTTATGAAGCTGGAAACAAAATAATAAGCATTTCTTTTGAAGAATTTGGATTAACTAGCCTTAAAGCAGTAACAACAAACGACAACATTCCCACGCAAAGGTTATTAGAAAAATTGGGATTTAACTTTATAGGAAAAACTATACTTCTAAATGAAAAAGAAGAATCATTGTTGTATGAAATAAATCTAGCTTAAGACAATCCAAAAGAAACAATTTTTAATCAAGTATTTATCTTCGACAATTTACAACTGCTTTCAATCTTTTTTGTCTAAGCTTCTTGCACATAAGGGCCTATTTTTTATCTCAAACACAAATATGACAGTCCGCTCTTCCTTATTAATTTAGTTTCAAATGCTTTGAGCCTAAATCATTTCCTTGTCGTTTTAATTGCCGTTTTAATTGTCTCTTTAATTGCTAAGCTAAAATACTTTCTGTCATTAGAAGTGTATTTGGGATTGCATTTAAATCAATTTTGTATTGGGATTAAATTCGAAACAATTCGAAACAAATCGAAACAAATCGAAACAAATCGATTCTAATCGAAGGATTAGCGGATAAAAATTGTCTAAGAATTAAAATACCAAAAATGAAATTTAATTATACAGCAATTCTCCTCTCTTTTTTTATCTCAGTTTTTTCATATTGTCAAGTAACCACTCAATGGGGACCAGAGGGTTTTGTGAAAATCCAAAACGAATCAGGAGGTTTTAATGCAAACTTAGAGGCGGGAGACAGATTTAGTCGAGATCATGACCAAGCTGGGGATGTAAACGGGGATGGAATAATAGACATCGTCATTGGTGCTCGATCAGATGATGATGGGGAAACTGATGCTGGTGCTGTTTATATTGTATTTATGAATGCTGACGGAACAGTTCAATCCAACCAAAAGATTTCTATGCTGGAAGGTGGATTCAATGAAACGTTAAATGAAAGTAATTTCTTTGGTTATGGCGTGGCAGGAATAGGAGACTACGATGGTGACGGAATTCCAGATATAGCAGTTTCCGCGCCATCTTCATCCAATATCGCCTTATACATTATTCATTTGAATGCTGATGGAACGGTGAAAAATTTTGTCAAAAATGCGAATATTATCGCTCAGGGACTTTCCGCTGTTGGTGATTTAAACAATGATGGTAAAATTGATTTAGTTGCTTGCGATCCCAATTCTGATTTGGGAGGAATCAACCGCGGTGCCATAAATATTTTATTCTTCGACAACAACGCTCAAGTTATCACCAACAGCACTGTAAACATTAGCTCGACAAATGGAGGATTTGGAACTGGCTTGGTTGATAACGATAGGTTTGGAGGAAGGGAAGTTGCGATGCTTGGAGACATAGACAATGATGGTACACTAGAAATGGCAGTCGGCGCTTTTATGTCTGATGGCGGGAAAGGTGCAATTTGGATTTTGTCTTTGGATAATATTACTTTCAATGTGCTTTCTAAAGTTAAAATTACGGAAGGATTAAATGGCTTTTCTGACATCTTAACGGATGCTGCTAATCCCAATGGAACAAGTGGTGCAAGTTTTGGTCATGCTTTATGCAAAGTTGGAGACCTGAATGGAGATGGTGTTCCAGACTTAATGACCGGAGCCAACCAACAAAATGAAGGTTGGGGGTACATCTTGTATTTGAACGCAGATAAAACTGTTAAAACTTACACAAGAATAAGCAATGTTGATGGTGGTTTTGGTCTAACATTAGAAGCAGAAGAAAGATTCTCCCGTTCTATTTCTTTTATTGGAGATTTGAAAGGGGATGGAACAATTGCTGTGAATTACGGTGGTGGTGCAGTTGGAACAGGCACGCTGTACTTGCTGTTTTTCAAACCTTGTGAGTTTACTCAACAATCCGGATTTAATCATTGGAGTGGCGGTTCTACGCTTTTTACCAATTGGAGTCATAGTGCCCAATCTCTGACAAGTGATTCATTGACATTCGAACAATGTACTTTTAAAGCCTTTGAAACAGATGCCGCTTATCTAACCTACAATTTCAACGATGGAAGATGCATCTGTAAAGATTCTTCCGCTGTTTTGACGAATAGTACAGAATTGAGTACTGCATTTACCAACGATTGTTTTAGTGGTTTCTTATCTACTGGTTTGGATGAAATAAATATTGAAAATCAAACCATAGCCTATCCTAATCCTACTGGTTCTGAATTAATCATCCAGACCAATTTTAACTCTTTTACCGAGCAAGATAAAGTGACTGTTTATTCCATCGATGGAAGACAATTGTTCTCTTCAATGGTAAATTCAAAACAATCCAAAGTTGATTTGTCAGACTATCCCAATGGCTCCTACATTATTGTAACAGAGATAAATCAAACAAAAAAATCTTTTAAAGTGCTTAAGAATTAAGGAAGGTCGCAAATTGATCAAACAGTCGCAGGAGTTTTTAATGAATGAATCAGTGGAATCGGCATTGGGCATTTGCTGGATTGTGATTTTTTAATCAATTAGCACATTTCAATACAAAACTTTGAACAAATCATTGTATAAAAGACAATTCAAAGGAAATAAGTTTTTAATTAAGTATTTATCCTTGAGCAATTTAGAATTGCTTTCGATTTTATTTATTTTAGGGTGTTGATGAAATTTTAGGATCATGAAATTATTGCCTTTGCTCAGAAGCAAATGCCGTATTTCTATTTTGTAATCCTGATAAACTTAAACCAATGAATACCCGTTTTCTATTTTCACTCCTGATCATTTTTTCTTTAAATTCGTTTGCTCAAAAAAGCCATGATTCTCTAGTAGCCGATGGCGAATTGCTTGTGCAAATGCAAGCTGGTTTTGAAGCCGATTTACTTCAAGAATTATTTCAAGAAGATTATCAACTTGAAGTACTTGAAAAGTGCTCCGATGTTTTGAATGTTTGGAGGGTGAAATTTAACTCCGATCTTTGTCAGCCTAAAAATATGTTCAATCTTGTTTTGAGAAATCAAGCAGTGCAAACCGTTCAGTATAACCACATCATCAAGATGCGCGAAACACTTCCAAATGATTTTGTTCCTTGGCCTTTGCATACTGCACAGCTTCCCGATGCTTGGGATTATGATACCGGAGACACGACCGCTTTCGGCGACAAAATTGTCATTGCCATAGTCGATGGTTTTTTTGATCTAGACGATGCAGATTCCAATTATTACACCAATCCTGATGAAATTCCAAACAATGGAATTGACGACGATAACAATGGCTACATAGACGATGTAAATGGCTGGCACATTGTAAACGATGATGGAAAGGTTGATACAACCAGTGGTCATGGGCACAATGTGAGTATGAGGGCATCAAGTCTTGGAAACAATGGAATGGGAAGTGCAGGAGTTAATTGGGACATTCCAGCTTTGCCTCTCCACATTTTTGAGGGGACAAATTCTTTGGAATCAAGGGCATTGGCCGCTTTGGATTATATGACCAAAGAAAGAAAATTGTACAATGATACCAATGGAGCTGAAGGCGCTTTTATCGTCGCTTCCAATCATTCGTATGGAGGAGCTGGTTTTGAAATAAATGCACCTCTTTGGTGTGCAGCTTATGATACAGCAGGAGCTGTAGGAATCATTGCTTGTGGAGCCACGACTAATGGATCGGTGAATGTTGATGTCGCTGGAGATTTACCAACCACTTGTTCTCAAAGCCATTTTATCGGAGTAACACAAACCACCCAGAATGATGTTTTGGATGCTGGTTATGGCGCAATCAATATTGATTTGGGATCACCAAGTGAAGGATCAACCTCTATGGCCACACCAATGGTCACAGCCAGTGTAGCATTCTTGCTTTCAGCGGCCTGTCCCTCTTTTGTCCAAGCCTACAAAAACGACCCTGACAACGTCTCTCTGCTACTAAAGGATTACATTCTTGCAGGAGTAGATTTAGCGCCTTCTCTAATTGGAACGACATTGACCGGTGGACGTCTAAATACATTTAACAGCATGTCCATTATGTTAAGCGAACAGTGCGGGCAAGCTTTCCCTCCTATAAGCGCTTTTACTTTTGATGATCAAAGTGTTTGTGTGGGTGAAATGGTTAATTTTATTGATCAGAGTCAACTGCTCCCAAATCAATGGGATTGGACATTTGCAGGAGGAAATCCTGCTAGCTCTACTGCTCAAAATCCAAGTGTCTTGTACAGTACTCCTGGAACTTATGACGTCAATCTGACGGTTACAAATTTTGATGGTTCTTCAAGCAGTAATGTAACTGGTTTAATCACCGTTTCCGATGTTACTGGCTTGCCTTTACCTTATTCGCAAGACTTTGAAATTGGCAATGATTGGACAGTCACCAATCCGAATGGCGATGCTGCTTGGACTTTGACATTTAACGATGCTTGTCATGATACCGTAATTTTTATGGATAATTTCGGAGACAACAATGCAGGAACTTTAGATTATTTGGAACAGAGTTTTGATTTAACTGGGATAACTGATCCAATACTGGTCTTTGATTTGGCTTATGCTCGATACAATCCAAATTTCTTCGATCAATTGGATGTGGTCGTACAGACTTGTGGTTTGAGTGATTCACTCGTCTATAGTAAAAACGATTCCATTTTAGCAACCGCAGACGATATCAATTCCAGCTTTGTTCCAGCTAACTGCGACGATTGGCGACAGGATACGATTGATCTGAGTCATTGGCAAAATCAAACGATCACCATTCAATTTGTCAATGTCAGCAATTGGGGAAACAATCTTTATCTAGACAATATTCAAGTAAAGTCTTTGGAAAATCGATTTGAACTAAATGCTAAGGTCTTGCTAGAAGGAAATTACATGAGCGCCGGTCAAATGGACAATGGATTAATCTCGCTAATTCCTTTAAGTCAACCTTACTCAGTTGCTCCTTATAATTATTCTGGATTAGAAACTTTGACGACTGTCCCTACCAACATGGTTGACTGGATATTGGTGGAGGCAAGGTCAGGGACGCCTAATTTGAGCGGTTTGCGAAACACGGTAACCGTACAAACTTTGGCCGGAATACTTTTGCAAGATGGCAACATTGTTGGAGTGGACGGCTTGCCTTTGAATTTTTCTGAACTACAATTTGGGGAAGAATATTATTTCTGTGTCCGACACCGCAACCACCTTGATATACTTTCTGCCAATCCTATTGCTGCCAATGAAAACATGGCAGTAGATTTTACATCTGCAATCAATTCTGCTTTCGGAGTTCAGCAAAAAAACTCCTTCGACAACTTTGCTTTGATGTTTGCAGGAGACTACAATCAAGATGGAACCATTCAAGTAACAGATTATGATTTGTGGAAGTTAGATCCTGCAATATTAAATACCTACAATCCAATGGATGGAAATTTGGATGGAACTGTTCAATTGACCGATTACGATACTTGGTATCCGAATAGTGCAATAAACGGAATAGCGGAAATAGGATATTAGGTCAATGCTCTTGGCCCTTAGGCATTATGAGCCCTCATGATATGGGTAATCGGAAAAATATAATTTTTGGAGAATCGATTACTTTTGTTCCAGTACTTAAAGCTGAGAATTTTATTTTACCTTGGTTTAAGTAATTTAGTCCATTAGCCAAAACAGCCAAAGGCCAAAGGCTAATGGCCAACAGCCTCTCAAAAAAGAACCATGCTTGTAATAATCAGCGATCTACATTTAACGGACGGAAGCAGTGGTGCTTCTGTCGGAGCAGATGCTTTTAGAATTCTAAAGGATCGTGTAGCAGAAATTGTGGAGCGAGCTTCTTGGAGAGCAGATAAAAAATACAAGCCTATTGAATCGGTTGATTTGGTTTTGCTTGGTGATATTTTTGACCTCATTCGTTCTGATAAATGGTTAAAATCTGGCATTCGACCGTGGGACGATCTCGACAACGAAACGGGATCGAAGTTGTTGGAAAATATTGTTGCTGGAATCATTGAGAAGAATCGTGAAGGCTTGACTGTCATGAAGGGAATGACAGAATCTATTTTTGGCCAAGGGAAATTAAGCATTCCTTGTTCTATTGATAAGGACATAGATGGTGAAATTTGCAAAGAGGGGCAACAAGTTGTAAACACTCGGATTTTTTACATGATTGGGAATCATGATTGGTTTTTCTATTTAAAAGGTAAAAGGTTTAATAAGATTCGTGAAATGGTTGTTGATGCTTTTGGGCTCAGTCAGCCTGCCGATCAAGCCTTTCCCTATGAACCAAACGAGCTACCAGAATTGGAACAAGCCTTGAAAAATCATCAAGTTTATGCCTGCCACGGTGATAAATATGATCCTTTTAATTTTACTAAGCGCAGAGATCAATCATCCATTGGTGATGCCATTGTTATTGAATTGTTGAATAAATTTCCTGACAAAGTAAAAAAGGAATTTGAAAAGAAAGTTATAGAAGAATTGCCAAGTGAGTTTGTTGCAGGTCTTAAAGAAATTGACAATGTAAGACCCTTAATAACCATTCCATTTTGGATTGACGGTCTTTTGGATAAAACCGTTCCGGATAGAAAAGTGCAAAAACGAATCAAAGAAATATGGAATGATCTTGTTTGTGATTTTCTTGAAATTGATTTTATAAAATCTCAGAATACCCTCGGCCTTTTTGATCAATACGATCAATTAAAATATCTGCTACAATTCACCACCATTTTTGATTTTGACATGATTTCTGATTTGGTGCAATTGGTTTATAAGCGCTTTAATGGAAGTGGAAAAAAACATTCAAAAAACTTTTTAAATGAAAAAGAGTTCATCAATCAAGAATCCAAATATTTCGTTTGTGGCCACACACATCATTACGAAGTAGTGCCACTGCAAGCTGCTTATAAGGATGCCAAAAAATACAATCAATACTACATCAATTCGGGAACTTGGAAACCAGTTCATCAAAAGGCAGAAAATAATTTTGACGACAATAATTTTTTGAATTACAATGTAATGACCTACCTGATCTTTTATCACGGAGATGAAAGGAAAGGAAGAGAATTTGAAGTATGGTCTGGCGTCTTAGACACACATTAGACACACCTTGGGCTACTGTTTAGCTTCCGTTTAGCCTTCCGTTTAGCTTCTGTTCAGCTTCTGTTCAATTGCGCCTAGTGTTTCGTCCATATCATTGTTGATAAATCGCTAGTCCAAATGACAAATTTGATTGTACTTGCAATACAAGCAATGGTCTTGATTTTCGGTTTGTTGAAATGGAACTGTTGGATCAAACATTTCATTGAAGAGTTGCTTGAGACGGGATTCAAACATTTCAAAAAACTCCCTGGGAATTTCCTCTTTGGAATTGAGTAGATTTACACCATTAAAAACTTTTTTCAAATCATAAATTCCAGCCATTATAGATTGCGAAGGATAGGTTTTATGATACAATAGTGCATAGAAATATGCCTGGAATCCAGCTTTTAATTCCCCTTTTTCAAAATACGATTCAATGTACTCATCCATTTCAAGCTTTTTAGACTTATTGATCACAACCCTTCCTGTTTTATAATCGACAATGCGCTTTACTCCTGGATGTGTTTTGATCATTTCATCGACACGATCTATGATTCCTCCCAAAGCAACTTGTCTTTCTGCTCCAATGTCTAATGGCAAGCGTTTGGAGTTGCTTTCAACTGAATGCAAAATGAACGGAGTGTCCTCCATATCTCGTTCAATAACACTTTGAATGATTTGTTTGGCAATGTTTAAATTGACCCGGTTTCTGCCATTTAACTCAGTCATGGATTCTTTGATGAAAAAATGTTTCTTCAACAGTGATTCTAGAATTTTGTTTATCTTTTTCTCCTCCTTGTTGCTTTTTAATGCCTCCTTTTCAACTTGCTTCCCAATGAATTTTTTGTACAATTCTTCTAAGGTTTCATGCACTAAATTACCAAGGTCACTTGCTTCAATATTGAAGGACCGGTCTTCGAGTGGCCTGATTCCAGCTATATAGTTAAAATAAAATCTCAAACTACATTCAATGTAATTCGACAAGGAAGTGGGCGAAAAACTTTTGGTTTCTTCTCCTGAAACATTTCCATTGTTGTTCAATAAATAAATGTTCATTTTATCCAAGACTTCAGGCGTCTTTTCTATTGAAATGATCTCCTTGGCTTTCTGCTCTTTTGGTGCCGTATTGTCGTACTTTATTTCACTAATATTAATGGCAGATTGATTGCGTTCATCTTTGACCAATCTCAGCAACTGCTTTAGGAAGCGACTTTGCTCTCCCACATTTAAACCTGATTTTGGTTCGGTGTCATAAAGTAGATATGCATTTTTGGCTCTTTGTAGCAATCGATAGAAATGGTAACTGTAAATAGCATCCTGTTCCTCAAAGGTGGGCATTTGGAAGGCCTTTCTGACGGAGTAGGGGACAAAGCTGTTCAGCTTTCTTTCTGCTGGCAAATGAGTTTCATTGGCGGATAGTAAATAGAGATTCTCAAAATCGAGTGTTCTGGTTTCAAGAAAGCCCATTACTTGTAATCCTCTAAGGCTGTCGCCGTTGAAAGGTACTTTTAAGGAACGAAGGCTTTCTGTGAGCATTTTTCTCAATAAGCTCAGATTTAGTCTGTTTAGATTCCTTTCAATTCTTCCGCCAAAAGCGCTAAGGTGTTCTATGAAATTGTAGAGAAAGTCTAGCTCGTTTTTTAACTCGGGATCTTCAATGTTTTGCTCTTTTTTATTTTTGTAATTTCTGTGGAAGGCTTGAAATAAATTTCTTGAAAACGAAACCAGGAAATGCATCATTTCTGAGGCTTTTTTCTTTGGTTCGAAAATAGAAAGCGTTAACTCATTTTTGACTTTTTCTTTTATGTCTGCCAATGAAATAAAATTGCGTCGATTGTTAAGAATCCAATGATTTATTTCACCCAAATTCTTTTTGCAGAGAATTTGAATGTTTGAATTTTTTAGAACAGCAATGAGTTCTTCGCTTCTAAAATAGCTTTTGTCTCCCTTTCCACTTCTTATGATTTGAAGGTCGAGTATTTTTTGAAGCAATGTACTGATTGAAGATTGAAAAGCGGGATAACCCATTGTTACATTGGTTTCCTTTACGTTTTTTGGAAGAGCATACAGCGCAGGGATCAGCAATTGTTCATTGGCGAGTACTATTGCAGTATCAGCTTTTTCAATATTGGCTTCGGTGAAATTTTGTTTTAATAGTTCAGAGGTGATTTTCACTTGAGCCATGTTTTGAACAGCTCCTATGATTTGAATGTTTTTTTGCTCTTTTAGCATATTGCAATAAAACCATTTGCAATTTTCATTGTCTTCCCATTTCTGCTTGTATTTTTTCAAAAACCAACCTGCTTCATGCCAATAGCGTGTGTCCATGTAAACTGGGTCGGCGTCCCAATACAAGGTGGCTCTTTTTTGTTTTAATAAAACATCAAAAATGGCTTCTTCGGCATTTGACAAGGCATTGAAACCACAAAAATGAAATTCTGTATAATTACTTTTATCTGTTTGTGTTGTGAAAAGGTTCAGTAGCTCTTTATAAAGCATTCCTTCAAAAGCCATCTTTTTATCCGAAAGGTTTTGTTTGAATGACTGGTAAATTTTCCCAACCATTTTCCAAACAGTTAGGAATTTTTTTAGTAATTCAGTTTTATCCTGACCTGAAATAATGGATCTGAATTTATTGATCGCTTCAATGGCTGGATCTTCCATTCCAAAACGCGCTTCCATTTCTTTTATATCGTAAATGTTTTGAAACAGCTTTTCAGCATCGACCAGGTATTTGTCAATTTCATCGAAGTCTTTCAATAAAATTTCACCCCAAGGATAAAACTTTTCGAAAGTTTCGAGGTTGCCTTCAGGATCCATTACCTTATAAACATCGAATAATTCAAACAGTAAAGTCATGGAGTCGGTTATTTTTCGACCGACCATAAATTCTACAAATTCCTTGATGCTTAAAACTTTTGGTGCCCAAAAAACTTTATCAGAATATTTGTTCTTTAAAAAAGATTCAAAGTACAATCCTCCTCTTTTGGTAGGGAATATATAACAGCGTTTCCTGAGCTGGTCAAAATCTGTTGCGTCGATTTCATCAATGATCCTCGAAATGAATTTTTCCATAAGGGCTTTTTGCTTGGTTTTTGCAAGTCTAAAATTTCACAAATCCACAAAGACTTGATTACCAAAGCTTAGGTTAAGAATGTTTTTCGTTACTTTGGATGCGTAAAATAGGCAAATTGGAAATAAATTTTTAATAAGATTAATCCTAATTACGGTTACATTTGTCATAGAATTGGTTCTAAACAAAAGAAACCGTATAAAATTTATAATAATTAAATCTATCAAGATGAAACTAAGAAATATATTTAGCCTGTGTCTGATGCTGTTTTGTGGACTTTTAGTCAACAATCAGGCTTCTGCACAAGACTTGAAAACACAATGTACTAAAGACTATGAGACCTTAAAAACCTCATACGAAAAGAACATAAGCTACATCAATGAAACCAATGCTGCAGGCAAGTTAAATGGATCTTTAAAAGATGCTTTGGCTTTTGCGAAAAAAGATCACGAAAAGGAAATGAGCATTTTAAGAAAAAAATGCGGTAAACTAATTCCCGCTGCGAAAGCAGATAAAGGAGTCAAGGACAACTCGAAAGACAATGTGATCAAAGGGAAACCTACCACAAAAGGTGGAGTCAAAGACAATTCAAAAGATAAAGCTGGAAAGATTACGCCTAGTACTAAAACGTCTCCTTCCAAAGGAGGAGTCAAGGACAATTCGAAAGATAAAGCTGGAAAAGTTTCACCTACTTCTAAATCGAATCCTTCATCGAAAGGAGTTGAGAAAAGTAAATCTAAGGATAATGTAGGGAAAGGAAAAGTTTCACCTAAAACGACTCCATCAAAAGGTGGTGTGCCTGCTAAAGGAACCTCTGGAAATTCTAGTGCGAAAACAACAACGAAAAGTAATTCAGGCAAATCAATTGATACAAATTCGGAAAAGCCTAAAAAGACAAATTCTGTTCCAGTAAAATCAAAGACGAAAGATTCAAAATCAACGAAAACGTCTCCTAAAAAAACTGATTCAGACAAAAAGATAAAAGAAAACAGCAAGGATAAAGTAAGTAAATCTAATTCTGTTAAGCCTATTCAAAACAAAGCTTTAAAAGAAGCTAAGGATCAAGAGAAGGCAGCTCAGAAGCAACAAAAAGATTTAGAGGCAGAGAAGAAGAAACTTAAGAAACAAGAGAAAGCTGCAAAGAAAGAAGCTAAGAAGGCAAAAAAAGAAAAGAAGAGATTGAAGAAAGAGAGAAAGAAAGCCAAAAAGCAAGAGAAGGCAATGAAGCAAGAAAGAAAGAGATTAGAGGAATTGTCTAAATAATTTGAGGAAAGCTTTTAGCTTTTAGCCTTTGGCTATTGGAAAATTTGAACAGACTGAAAAATAAAAAAATCCTGAAGTTCCGAAAGGAACTTCAGGATTTTTTTTTATGAAATCTGGTGAGAGGCTGTTGGCCATTTGCTATTGGCCTTTGGCTTTTGTAAAAATAGCAAACAGCCCAAAAAGATGCCAAAGGCTAACAGCCAATAGCTAATAGCTTTTCCCAAAAGCTATTTATTCGCCAATTGACCGCAGGCGGCATCGATGTCCTTGCCTCGGCTTTTTCTAAAACTGACCCGAACGTTTTTACTCAAGAGCACTTTTTCAAAAGCCTCTCTTTTTTCTTCTGTTGTCTTTTTGAGTCCTGTGCCTTCAACCGGATTGTAATCCAATATATTGACCTTGCAAGGAAACTGTCTGGTAAATGTTGACAATTCGATAGCATCTTCTTCAGTATCATTGAATTTGTCAAACAGGAT
>CALBCY010000109.1 GCA_937927195.1 uncultured Chitinophagales bacterium | reverse complement strand
TCATAAGCGGGACTCAAATAAATGTCGTCTCTCTTGACAAAACGATTTTCAATGGGAAACATTATTTTATATTTCTTCTTGTTGAACATCGCAACCATGTCTTTTTTTACAGATGGATATGCATCCATTGGGACATTGTATTCCATCTCATTAAATCGAACATAACGAGGTGTTGAATAAACTTGATGACTGTTACTGACCTTGGTTTCCTTGGTCATCAAGTTGGCGATCAAAGAGGAAATTGAAGAGCTGGAATTTGGGAAAATATTTCCTGTTTCACACAACAGTTTAAAGAAAGCATTTTCTACAACAACTTCATTTAAATGGTTGATCAATCCGACTTTGTTTGTTGGTGCTTCGCTGATGTTAGAAATTTTATGTTGGACAATCTCAGTGAAAGGCATCCAATAAAATTCGAAATTTCTATTGTTGGCATTTAATTTTGCTAAATCTTTAAGCGTATTGTCCAGGGTGTCTTTACTTTTTACCAATTCCAATTTATAGGAAGGAACACATTGCAAAGTGATCTGTGTGATAATGCCCAAAGAACCGAGAGAAATTTGCGCTGCTTTGAAAATCTCGCGATTATTTTCTTCACTGCATTCAATAATTTCTCCTTTTCCATTGATGAATCGCAAGGACAAAACCTGCGTTGAAAGGTTGCCAAAAGCTGTTCCTGTTCCATGTGTTCCTGTCCCTATCGATCCAGCGATTGACTGTGCATCGATGTCCCCGAGGTTTTCTTGAGCCATTCCTTGCTCATGCAAAAGTTGTCCCAATAATTTTAGTTTGGTGCCTGCCTTTACAATGGCTGTGTGTTTGTCTTTGTTACATGAAATGATTCCTTGGTATTGATCGAGGCTGATCAGAACCTGGTCTGTTTTGCAGAGCGGAACAAAAGAGTGGCCAGTTCCAATTATTCTGACTTTTTTGTTTTGTGAAATGGCATGCTTAATGATTTCCTGAATGCGTTCTTCGTTTTCAGGATACTCAATTTTCTTCGGTGTCCAATTTATATGTCCAGACCAATTTTTCATTTATTAAAATAAGAAAAAAAAGAGATATAAAGAGGATTGTAATTGTAATTCGGTTTTCTTTAACTGACTGATTCTAGTTTTCTAATCAAGATTGCATCTATAGAGTAGTTGTACCTTCAAATTTTCTTCGGGATTGGATAGATGTCCACAAGAAATAGTTTTCTTTTTATCAACAACTTTCTAAATTGATATTTAATGCTGATAACTTCAATAAGTCGATTTTTTTTCGTACTAGTCACCAAGTGACTACTACGAAAAATTTATTTATTATTGGCAATAAAGCTAAATTTTATTTTTTTTTGATCAATTGAGAAGACTTCGAAAAGAGCTTGGAAAGGTGAGTATACGGAATATAGTCTTACAAAAAACATTTGCCCTCTCCACGATAGGTGGGCACTGTGTTGATTATTTTACCATCCTTAATAAAATGCATTTCATTGAAGCGTTCGCACAACTCGCCTGCCTTAGAATGCCTAAAGAAAATGGGATCGCCAATTTTTAATTTTTCTGTTCCTTGATAGTGAATGGGGGTTTGTACTTCACCTGCTCCTTCCAATTTATCCAAAGTTACACCTTTAGGTAAAAAGGGCATAGGAGCTTTTACTGCCTCTATTGCTCCAGAAGCAATGTAACCACCACCATGGCAAGTGTATATTCCAGGCTTTGGTATCCTGCATATTGAAGCGGCAAAACCAGCTGCAGGTCTGAGTTTGAATTTTTTGTAATTGTCGAACAAATGAGAATTGTAGAATCCAGAACCGACTGTTACCTCACTGACTTTGCTTTCTTTAATGGTGCTTTCAATGCTTCCAGTTCCACCACCATTTACAACTTTCAAAACATGGCCATATTCCTTTATTAGATCTACCGCTTTGCTTCGGCGATCAGCAATTTTAGAAATGGATTTATTTTTCATCATCTCAACCGCCTTGTTTTTCAAAGTGGCTCCTTGAAAATTATCTCCAACTCCCGCAATTTGAGCTTCGTATCCCATTAAAGCTTCCAAGCTTAAATGCTTGCAATTTTTTAGGTATTCGAGTATTTCTTTTAATGGTGCATTGTTGGTTATCGGTGAACGCCATACACCAAAATGCAGGAATGGAAAATCCACTGACAAATCTAGGTCAACACAAATGGGGACATTCAAATTTCTTTCCTGACCGATTTTTTCTAATTGCTGCAGGTGATCAATGCAATCGATCATCAGATAAATCGATTTTCCATTTTCAATTTCATTAAAAAGTTCTGGGTAATTTTCAGGATTGGCAATGGGGTAGGCTATCAAAAGATCGTCGAATCCCTTTTGACTCAGGAAAACAGTTTCATCTGCAGTAAAAGTCATGAGCCCTTGAAACTGAGGATCACTTTTCAAAATATAAGAAAGTACTTCAACGCAGCGAACCGACTTACTTGCAATTCTAATTTTAGAACTTTTCGAACGCTTGAGAAGCATTTCAATATTCTGATCCAATAAATCGATGTCTAAATAAGCCAAAGGAAATTTCTGGCCCTTAAAGATATTATTGTAGTAAGAGTAATTTGGATTCATGTGTTAATGAAAGTACTCTTTTTTTACTAAAATCAAAAGGCACTCAGATTTTATGTCTTCGCTTCTACGAGGTAAAATGGCACATGCTCAAAAACAAAACACTAACAACATCTGGCCTGCTTCTTTGCAATTTGCCAATTGAACAGTAGGGCAATCGCACTAAAGATAGATCCGGAAGCGATTAAAAGATGAATATGAGAAACCATTCCAGGAAGGATGATGAGCATCCCTAAAACAAAGATGAGAAGAGGTTTAATGTTTTGATGCTTTTTATAGGAGGAAATTAAAGCGGAAGCAGCTAATAATGAACTGGCAATGATAATCACCATTTCCCAAAAAGGATCGACAAAAAAGGATAGGCCTGCAAGTGAAACACCAGCTACAAGTATCGGCATGGCCATGCAGTGGATGGCACACAAAAACGACAAGGCCATACTCCAACTACTTAACTTTTTGATACTTGATTTCATAAATCCCTTAATTGATTGTTCCCAATATTACGACTTTAGATGCAACTAGGTTGCAAAAATAGCGAGCAGTCGTGTATTTATCAAGTTTTTAATGTTTTTTCGCTTAATTTTGATTAACAAAATCGTATTATTATCAATTGAAAAAGGCAGAAACCATATTAAAAGGCAGTAAACTGCGATTGACCAGCAATAGAAAGGAAGTTCTGGATTTTTTGCTAGAAAGAAATTATGCTGTTTCTCATTCAGAAATGGAGAAGTCTTTGACCCATCTTGATCGGGTAACGATTTACCGTACCCTGAATTCTTTTATTGAAAAAGGGATTGTTCATGAAATAAATGATGGGACAGGGGCCAGCAAATTTGCAATCTGTTCTTCAGATTGTGATACCCATATTCACCATGACGAGCATGTTCATTTCCGTTGCACCATTTGTTCTCAAACTGTTTGTATTGATTCAATCTCGATTCCAACCATACAACTTCCGAAAGGTTTTACCTTTCAAAATTCGACTTACTTGATAAATGGAATTTGTGGTGCTTGTGGAGAATTGGGAGGTAATTGATTGATTTGGTTTATTATCTGATGTGCTTTATGTAAAAAACGAAATAAACGAGATATACTTTAACAACAGCTTTCCTAAAATCCAACAATGAATCCAACAATGAATCCAACAATGAATCTAACAATTTTTGTTGGTCTATTTTGAGAAGTGTTTCTTGTTCTATGGACATCTTTTCATTTCTGGCTTGTTTTATTTTTGTATAACTCCACTTTTATTATCTAGATTATTTTCTTTTATATTTGTCGAAACGCTCTATTTTTTTTAATTAATACCATAAGACATGAATAAATTTATCTGTTCATTTTGTTCATTACTATTCTTTTTTACGAGTTTAGTATTTTCGCAGGCGCCAACTGCAGATGCACCAACACCTCCAGCGAGAAATGCAGTAGATGTTATTTCAGTTTTCAGTGATGCTTATAATAATATTTCAGGAGCTAATTACAATCCCAATTGGCAACAAAGTGGTTTTGCAGCAGCAAGTTCCAACTTTGAACCAACTGGCTCGGGAGGTTCAGGAAATACCGTATTGGCCTATCCAAACTTTAATTATCAAGGAATAGAGTTTAATGGAACTTACGACATATCAGCAATGGAGTTCTTGCATTTAGATATTTGGACTGTTGGAGGAGTGACACCCAATATAGTAGTAATAAGTTCTGGCCCTGAAATCCCAAATGCAATTCCCAATGGAGATGGAGCATGGCAAAGTATAGATATACCAGTTTCAGGAATTACCGGAGATTTGTTAAGTGCCATTCAGTTTAAGTTTGATGGTGGAAATGGAACCACACAAAGTATTTATGTAGATAATCTATATTTCTGGAAGGCTGAGGCAGTCGCAGGAACAGATGCTACTATAAGTGATTTACAGGTTGACGGATTTCCAGTTCCAGGCTTTACCCCTAATTCAGAATCGTACCCATTTGCCTTACCAGGAGGAACCACAGTCGTACCTCAAATCACTTTGGCTACAACAACAGACCCTGAAGCGTCAAGCGTAATAACTCAAGCTTCAGGAATTCCTGGAGATGCAACTGTTGTTGTAACATCAGAGGATGGTACAACAACTAAGACCTATACCATTTCTTTTTACATTGGAGCACCAACCGCAGATGCTCCGACACCCCCAGCGAGAAATGCAGTAGATGTCATCTCAATTTTCAGTGATGCCTACAATAATATAACAGGAGCCAATTATAATCCATTCTGGCAGCAAAGTGGTTTCGGTACCGCAAGTGCCGCTTTTGAACCAACAGGTTCTGGAGGTACAGGAAATACCGTATTGGCCTATCCAAATTTTAGTTATCAAGGAATAGAGTTTAATGGAACTTACGACATATCATCGATGGAGTTCTTGCATTTAGACATTTGGACTGTTGATGGAGTGTCACCAAATATAGTGGTAATAAGTTCTGGCCCAGAAATCCCAAATGCAATTCCCAATGGAGACGGAGCATGGCAAAGTATAGATATACCAGTTTCAGGAATTACCGGAGATTTGTTGAGTGTCATTCAGTTTAAGTTTGGTGGTGGAAATGGAACCACACAAAGTATTTATGTAGATAATCTATATTTCTGGAAGGCTGAGGCAGCAACTGGAACAGATGCCACTATAAGTGATTTACAAGTTGATGGATCTCCAGTTGCTGGTTTTACTCCTAATTCAGAATTGTATTCACTTGCTTTACCAGGAGGCACCACAGTCGTACCGCAAATTACTTTAGCTACAACGACAGACCCGGCAGCATCAAGAGTGATAACACAAGCATCAGGTATTCCAGGAGACGCAACTGTATTGGTAACATCAGAAGATGGTACAACAACTAAGACTTATACAGTATCATTTTACATTGGAGCACCAACTACAGATGCACCAACACCTCCTACGAGAGATGCAGTAGATGTCATTTCAATTTTCAGTGACGCTTACAATAACATAACAGGAGCCAATTATAATCCATTCTGGCAGCAAAGTGGTTTCGGTACTGCAAGTGCCGCCTTTGAACCAACAGGTTCCGGAGGAACAGGAAATACCGTATTGGCCTATCCAAATTTTAGTTATCAAGGAATAGAGTTTAATGGAACTTACGACATATCATCGATGGAGTTCTTGCATTTAGATATTTGGACTGTTGATGGTGTGGCACCAAATATAGTGGTAATAAGTTCGGGTACTGAAATCTCAAATGCAATTCCCAATGGAGATGGAGCATGGCAAAGTGTGGATATACCAGTTTCAGGAATTACCGAAGATCCCTTGAGTGCCATTCAGTTTAAGTTCGATGGTGGCAATGGAACCACACAGGGTATTTATGTTGATAATTTATATTTTTATAGAGGATCGTCTGTAGGAATTGATGAATTTGATCTTGATGATTTTCATGTTTACCCCAATCCAACAATCAATGTTTGGAATATAGAAAGCAACCAAAATATTGATTTTATTCAAATGTTTGATATTCAAGGAAAACAAGTAATCTCGTTAAAACCAAATTCAAAGACAGCATCAATCAATGCTTCTGTTTTAACAAACGGGATATATTTTGCAATTTTAAGTACTTCTCAAGGGACAAAATCTGTAAAGCTGATAAAGAAATAATTCTATCAGCAATGCTTAAAAATAATAGACTGTTAAAGCCATATTGTGCATGCAATATGGCTTTTTTTATTAAGAAACGATGGCATGAATTTTACCAGTGGTTGGGTTCGATAATCTTTCTAAATGCTTAGACCGTATTTAAGTCTCAAGAATAATACTAGTTTTAGTATTACCGAATCTAGAGATGGTTTCTAAAAATTCAATCAAATGTTTGTTGTTGTTGAAATGTCCTAAAATACAAAGGCAATCGTCGCCAGTAATGCGATCACATCTCTGTACCTCTTTCATTTGTGAAATGTTTTTTTTTGCCAAAGGTGTTCCACTCGCCCCATGCGTTATTTTTAAAGTAATGTAAGCTTTGGTTTCGATGCCTAGTTTTTCAAGGTTTACTTTTAATACATACCCTTCAATAATACCCTCCTCTTCCAATTGTCTAACACGTTTGCCAACGGCTGGAGCAGACAAAGCAACTTGTTTCCCAATGTTTGCAAAACTTTCTCTTGCGTTAAATTGCAGAATTTCTAGAATCTTCTTATTTAATGCGTCCATATTATATCGAAAGAATTTGGTGTTAAAAAAGATGTAATCAAAAGTGAAATTAGTAAAATGAGATTGATTATAAAGCATTTTTTAATAAATAGTTTCTAATTTTGTATTGAAATAAAGTTAATACTTATGGATTTTGATTTAACAGAAGCGAAAAGGCTGGATATTCTAACAGCAGTAACAAATCAATTAGAAACCGTTTACAACAATCCAAGAAAAGAGTTGGTGGTTAGTAGAGCCTTTGATCGGGAAGCGGTAAAGGCCAATGCGAAAACTTTTAGTTTTGAAGAGAGCAATGATCCCAAAGAAGTAATGTTTCATGTCATAGAAGGCATAAAGAAACAAGGCGTTCAAGTAACGCATCCATCTTATTTTGGCCTGTTTAATCCGAGACCCAGTTTTCCTTCAGTTATGGCAGATGTCATTAATTCATATTTGAATCCACAATTGGCAGCATGGAGCCATGCTTCATTTGCTGTTGAGATAGAGCAATTGCTGATTAAGGAGTTTGGTAAAAAATTTGGATATCAAGAGAATAATATTGACGGTGTTTTTTGTGTGGGTGGTACCGAGTCAAACCTCACTTCAGTACTTACAGCCATGCAAAAACATTTTCCCAACATTGCTGAAGAGGGACTTTCAAGTTTAAAAGGGAAGCCAATAATTTATGCATCAACTGAATCACACCATTCCATGCAAAGAGCCGCAAGAACGGCTGGATTAGGTATAAATGCTATAAAGGAAATTCCAGTGGACAAAAATCTCACCATGAACGTTGATGCGCTTCGATTGCAAATAACAGAGGATGCAGCCAAAGGGTTTCAACCGTTTATGGTAGTTGCTACAGCAGGAACAACAGGTGCAGGCGTTTTTGACGACCTTGATAAAATTGCGGAACTATGCAAAGCTTATAAGCTCTGGTTTCATGTAGATGCAGCTTATGGTGGTGGGGCTATTATTACTGATTTAAAGCATCTGCTAAATGGGATCGAAAAAAGTGATTCCATCACTCTGGATCTCCATAAATGGTTTTCAGTTCCCATGGCAACTAGTATTTTCTTGACCTCAAATTCACAAATATTGTCCCAGACTTTTGATGTTAAAACCAATTACATGCCAGAGGATGGCAACCCAAGTCAAGTGTTTGATCCTTATGTAAAGTCATTGCAATGGTCTCGCCGTTTTATCGGTTTGAAAATCTATTTGCCCCTTGCAGTTTTTGGTTGGGAAGGGTATTCGAAAATGTTTGCTCAACAAATTGAAATGGGTAATAAGTTGCGGACGATGCTCAAAGACAATGATTGGATTATCCTAAACCAATCGGAATTGCCCATCATTTGTTTTACCCATCCCGATATCGAGAACGATCAGGCATTGGTGCAAAAGCTAGTTGATGAAATGAATGTTTCAGAAAAAACATGGATATCCAGCTATCCCATAAATGACCAATTAACGCTTCGAGCACAGATAATAAATTATGCAACCAAGGAAGAAGATCTAGAAAAATTTGTAAGGCTACTAATCGAATACAAACAAAAGTATAGCAACTCTATTTCCGACGGAAATGAATAACAGCTCTAATAAATTACTTTGGAATATTGATTGTACTGAGAAGTGAAAATTATGGCGATTGAATAATGATGTTAATTGGGAAAATTTGGACTTGCAAAAGAATGAAGAATTGAAAAAAAACGAACACCGAATACCCAAAAACGAATGCCGAATTATAGAACTTTCAAAATCACTTCGGTAATACTGATGTTTTGATTCTTGTCTCTTGCCCGAATGACAATAGTGTATTCATCTTGAATAGAAGGAGCCATGATAAATTCTGAAATTTCAAAAGTAGCTCCATCAATTTCATCACTTAAATAACTGGAAGAAAAATAGCTGGTATCAGCGGGAGTCATCATTTCCATTTCAACCATATCCAAACATTGATTGTCTTCCACATTCGCAATGATGGCAAACATATTATTGGCAAATGCGGCCACCATGGTATCGGTCATAAGTGAAATAACTGGAGAGGTGTTGTCTAGGAAATTTTTCACAACAAATTCAACCTCTTGCCAACCAGTTCTATTCCCTGATTGGTCGCCACAATCCACTACTAAGTGATACGTTTCATCGTATGGTAAATTTTCATCTAAATAAATGTCAAACTTGAAATCTGAACTTTGCCCAAAAGCTCTGACATTAAAGGTGGTGTCCCAAACAAAGAAATGATCTGGAGCGTTTTCAGAGTGGTCATTGAGATTGGTATGAACCCTTAATTGGATGTCCATCAATTCATCATTATCTGTAACGCCTATATCAATTGGTAAGAATTCTCCACTGCGGTATTCAGCGCCTTCAAAAGGTGCTTTGATTTGCAGAAAAGGTGCTTGGGTATCGACCGAGTTTTTTCCACAGGAAAAAATGGTCAAAATCATGAATCCAAACAATACTGGAAAGGTGATATTGATTAAAGTATTTTTCATTCAGCTTTTACAATTGAATAAATAGCAGCAAAAATCACACCTAAATTAGACATTAGGAGGATAATCGTCAAATATTTCGAAATATTAGAATTCGGCCTTGAGCTTCGCTCCTTGCAGAATTTCCTTGGAATCTCCACTATTGTGTACGAAAGCAACGAATTCTAGATGCCCTAAATCCCAACTTTCTTCGAAATTAACTTCAAATTCTTTTATCACTGTCAAGCCTTTGACAATACCGCCATCATTAACAGAAGTGCCCAGTGGACTGGTCAACATTGTCCTAACTACATGATTATGTTCATACTCACCTATGTAACCCCCAACTACTGCTGGATCTGATGTAAGCTGCGGATCAATGATTCCGCTTTCCAAAATGAATAAACTTAAATTGTTGTTTTTTGAAAGGTCTTCAGTATAAACCATTTCTACTTTTAGTCGGTAATACCTCTCTGACTCATCAGCCTCAACTTTAGACAGCGTTAAGTTAACTGATGGGCTTGTTTGGATGCGCTCTTCAACAGCTGTTGCCCAAGAAGAGAATGGGAAAGTCATTGAAACGAAATCTTGCCCACTAAATTGAATTCTATCAACCGTTGCTGCAGGATACCCTCCAACCTCTAAAAAGTCATCAATGATTTCTGTTTCTTCAGTAGAAAAACTCTCTTCACTACTTGATAGAGGAATGGCAAACTGTCCAGCATGCAAAGTCATGCTAATCAATTGATCATCATGTTCTTCTAATAGTCCTTCAACGAAAGTATTTCCTTGAGGACAATTCACACATTTCACCCCAGAAAATTCTTCAAGTACCACAACCTTGGCTTGCTTTTGAGGAACATCGCTTGCCACAAAAGTTGAATCAGCCAATGGAACAAAAAAGTCAATCGGTGGAGGAACCTCTTCACATGAACTGAGTCCAAAAATGAAAACAATTGAGGCTAATATTGAAATAGGAAATATTGAATTTATACTTTTCATCAAAAAAAATTTACAATTAATAAAATTTTAATCGCATTAAATATTAGATGCTAGAATACATGTGTAGTGAAAAATCTGGCTCTAAAATCTAGTTCTTTAAAAATTGGAAGAAATACTTGCTTTGACTCCACTAAAAGCGTTTTCAAATCTGCAAACACCACCGGTGCATATAATTCCTTGAACCTGTTTTACATAACCAATTGCATAACGATTGGTCTTATTGGTATAGGAGGTTGAAATATCATAATAATGTTGTTTAGCAGGCACATTGTACATATCCGAGACTGAAAGTGAAAAGCGAGGAGCAATGTTGAATTCCACTAATCCATAAAACCAATCACCCAAATCTTGTTCTTTATTAGGCTTTGGATCATCCCCACCAAAAACTCTGTAATCTCTTTTTGTCAACATGTATTGCAATTCAGCTCTGATGGATTTTTTTCTATCCAATTTATAAGTGAATTCAGCAAAGGGGGTAAGTGTTTGAACCATATCAGCATCTGGCTTTAGCTCATAAACTCTTTGATTGTAATCAACCATTTGCACACCTGTTAGCAATTTCCATTTTGCCTTTCTTTTCTTAATCAAGCAATCGACATAGATTTCACGAAACAACAATTCGGTGTTGTTTTCAACATTGGAAAAGTTGGCGGTAAAAGTCAATAGCTTGTTGGGCTTTGCCGTGATGTCCACTTGGTAACCAAACTCCTCTAATAATTGAGTATTGTGATTGTATCTACTCAACAAACGAAGAGAGTTTTGTCTGGTCTGCGGAGGAAGAAAATGAACGAATCCATTGTTTAATGTTTCTAAGGGACTGGTTCTGAAATCAAAATCTGTCGTTTTTTTAGCTTGCAAGTTGATCCCGATGCCTTTTTTGGACCAAGAGAAACTTCCAAAAAGAACCTGACCTGTTGCTGCATATAACTTCGACTCATTTCTCAAAACATCTTCCGTCTTGCCTGCATATTCCATGTAAAGCGAAAAGTCTCCAAAGCTTAAAGTATTGTAAATCGAATAAGCGAAGGTGTTGTACTTAGGATAAAATCTGTCATCAATGTTCTGCTTATTGATTTCCTCAGCAATGGAATTCATGCTTTCCTTGTCGATCGTTCTATTGACGATCGAAGCTCCTGGAATCAAGTATAACTTATCTTTTATACTGAAATTACCTTCCAGGTTTGCTCCTTTTATGAATGGGCTGTATACATTAATAAACCGTCTGTCCTCATCGACAAAAGCTCTGAAGTGTTTTTGTTTACCAGCTATCCCATTTATGAAAATGTTTTTGGTGATGTGGTATTTGGCTTTCATCCCAACCAAAGGATTGTCAAGAGCTAAACCTCTGTTTTCATAGGCTCTGAAAGTTGTTCCACTTCCAAACTGATCATAAATGTATCCAGCTTGCATTTCAAGCTTTTCTATAGATTTTCGGACATACCACGAACCAATTCCAATTCCATTGGCTTCTGTAATTCCTCCAGAAAAAATATCGCTGTTATTGAACATGTCAAAACGAACACCTATTCCCAATGTACTTTTGTTATAATTTAAGCTAAACCAAGAATCTGCAGAGTTTTTTAAATAATCAAAAAACGGTGTTCCAGTCGCATTAATGGCAGTATCCGTAACGTAAACTTTACCATTGAGTGTGAAATCTCCAGAGAAACTTCCCAAGTCGACTTTGTCAGTTACATTGTTCTGAGCTCCCAATGAAAGACTAAACAAAAGTAATATGAAGAACAATCTTACACTATTTACAAGCATAAACGCTGATATTTTAATAAATTAGATCAAATTAGGGGCTAATACTTTAAATTATAAGTACTGTAATCAATTATTAAACCAATTTTACACAATACCAAAGTGGTTTAATGCTTCTCCTCGACTTCGTGCGAGGGTTCGAAACAAATTGATAACCAGTATAACTGATTGACAAACTTTCTCCTAAAGATAATTCGATTAAACTTTTAGAGCTTTAAATCATCTCATTTAAGTTAAACTACCAAAGAAAAAATCATACAAATGACTAAAAGACTATTTTTTACACTAATCTTTTCCCTTTTTGCAATATCTGTGTCAGCCCAAAATGCCCTTCCTGATGTGGAATTGACAAATATTGAAGGTGCTAAAGTGAATATTTCTGATTATGCCAAGAATGGAAAAATCACTGTTTTTAGCTTTTGGGCTACCTGGTGTTCGCCTTGTAAAAAGGAATTGAATAATATCGCTGAAGTTTATGAAGATTGGCAAGAAGAATATGATATGGAATTGGTTGCCATAAGCATAGATGATCAAAGAAATGCTAGTAAAATAAAGCCTTATGTAAATGGACAGGCCTGGGAATATGAAGTCTTGCTGGATGTAAATGAGGATTTAAAAAGATACCTTAACTTCCAAACCGTTCCTTATACTTTTGTTTTAGATCAAAATGGAGAAGTCGTTTACAAACATACTGGCTATGTAGAAGGAGACGAATATATTTTGGAAGACAAACTAATTGAGTTGACCGAGAAATAATCAATGGAAAGCCACATTTGCCATGTGGCTGAAAAATTTACAATAAATAAATAAATAAATAAATATTAAAAGGTCGTCCATTTCGGACGACCTTTTTGCATTTATAATTAATTGTAAATCTGAAAAAAACCGCCTTCCTTTAGGAAAGCGGCCAAGTTTATCAAAAAAATCAAATGGGCAAATCTAATTTCGGATAAACCTTACAGTTTGTTCTTCAAACTTTGAAACATACTGAAGGAAATAGTTACCAGAAGGATATTGGCTGATGTCAATTTTAAATCCTTGCTCTCCAGTGAACGCTTTTAGTTCTCTGCTCTCAACCAATTGACCAGAAATATTAAATATTTTAATTAGCACATCATTGTCATTATCCATCTCAAATTTTACATTGATAAAATCATTGCTCGGTATTGGTGAAATTTCAAAATTACTGTAGGAACCTTTTTTCCTATTGAGTGAAACAACATTGCTTATTAGTTTGATGCTGCCATCTATTGCCTTTTCCAGAAGTCTATAGTAGGATGTACCCAATTCAATATCTACATCAGAATACGCATAGTCTTTTAGGGTATTGCTGTTTTCATTTGATCTTATTTCCGCGATTTTTTCAAAGCTTCCATTTTTAAATGCTTTTTCTAAAATAAAAGATTCAGAATCTGTTTCAGTCGCAGTAGACCATTTTAATAAGTTTCCTTCTTTCAATATTTCTCCTTCAAAGCTAAATAGCTCTACTGAGGTGGAAATGCAGCTAACGCTTGCTGATCCTACCGTCCTAGAACAGTCAGGATTATTTACATCAAATAAGGTGTAGGAATACGGACTTTCTGTAGGATGTGGAGGTGAAACAAAATAAGACTCTACCGGATAACTTATTTCACCAGTCAAATTATTGGTAACACCAACTTCCGCTACTCCAGCAAACAATATGAATAATTGGTACATCTCATCTTCGACTCCACACAGTAAATCTTCTACTATTAATAAATCACAATCCAAGCAAGGATCGCAAGACCCGTCGTCACAATTTGCTGCTGGATCGAAGTTACAAGCATTGGGATCAGTGCAACCAGAATTCACTTCAGTAACTGTTATGCAAGTACATTCTTCTGCATCCCATGTGGTAATATTACCCAAGGAGCAATCATCATTACATTCCATATCATAAACATCACAAGATCCATTATCTAGATTGGCTGCAGGGTCATAATTTGGAGCGCATGGATCCGTACAACCCGAAATCTGGCCTATTCCAATAATACAAGAACCATCATTGCACAATGCATCTGGATTGTAATTCGATGCAGAAGGGTCATTGCAACCTGAAATAGGATCATCGCAAGTGGAGCAAGAAATAAAAGTTGACCTTGGATTGTCATCTGTTCCGCAGTTGCCGTCGTTCAAATGGAACGCCACCAATAAATAGGGTATTTCAGCTGTTATGCAAACACTACCATCTCCCACACCATGGCCTATTGGATCATGTTCCAAATCTTCATACAGCGTTATATAATCTAGATATCCTCTGCTTGAAGTAAAACAATAAGTCTCGCCAATCAATAGGTCTATAATGGTCGCAAAATCCCCAGCATGATTTTCGTTGGAAATGGTGAAAAATGGTTCATCAAAACAATTGACGGATGAAATCGGTGCAATTACTGGAACTTCAGGAAAGTGTAAATTTGGAAAACAGTCTAATTCTGTATCCACTGCAAATTGACAAGAACCATCATCACAATTCGCAGAAGGGTCATAGTTTAAGGCAGTAACAACATTGCAACCACTGGTCTCTGAAACTGGACAAGTCGGGCAAGAAATATAGGTATGTCTGCAAGTCTCATCTGTCCCACAAAATCCATTGCTCAAATTGATATTCAACAATATGGAATCGGTCGTGGCCACCCAACACAGACTTCCATCAGCAGGTCCACTTATAAGTGCCCCACTTTCATTGTTGGGATAAATCGAAAAGAAATCATCTGTTCCAAAATCACTTGAAAAGCAATAAGTCTGACCAATTTCAAGATCGTATATGGGAGTGAAATCTCCTGCATGATTACAAGAGTGAATGATGTTATTCTCCCCATCAAAACAGTTTACAGAGTAAAGTGCAGGATTGTCTATCGGCAAATATTCCGATCCAAGTGGACAGGCATTCAAATCATCAAAGTTGCAAGAACCATCTTCACAATTTGCCGTTGATTCGTAGTTGTTTGCCGAAGGATTGGTGCATCCAGGAATGACATTGCATGGATCTGAGCAAGCCGAATCCCCATAATCGCAAGAACCATCGTCAATAATTGCATTGCTGTTGTAATTGCAAGCACTTGCATCTGGGCATCCCACACAAGTACTTCCATCTCCATCGCAAACTCCACATTGATCTAAAACACCTGAGCAGGTATCGTTGTCGTCCTCTGCATTTGAAACAAAGGTAGCGGGTTGCTCACATGCCTCTTGGCTAAAATTGGGATCGCCCAAACCATCACCATCACCATCGTGATACCAAATGGCTGGTCCAGGACCATTGCATACGCCACATTCATCTACAACACCATTGCAATCATCTGCATCATCATTCGCATTTGAAACATAGCCAGCAGGTTGTTCACAAGCCGATTGACTAGTATTCGGATCTCCTAAACCATCGCTGTCTAAGTCCTGATACCAAATGGATTCTCCAGAACCATTACAAACTCCACAAACATCCACAGAACCATTACAGGCATCGTTGTCATCATCAGAGTTTGCAACGAATCCAGCTGGTTGATCACAAGAGCTCTGGATTGTATTGGGATCTCCCAAGCCATCTCCGTCTGTGTCCTGATACCAATTTGATGCTCCGGGTCCATCGCAAACTCCACAAGGATCGACAACACCATTGCAATCATCAAATGTGGGAGTGGTAACAACGGGAATTATGTATCCACAACCTGATTCATCTGGCACTGGATCAAAAATATTCATAAGGACAACAGTCACCGATGAAGCCCCCCATCCATAGGGGTCAAAGGAGCCATCAGCGGCACCTCCGACAGCAACGCCAATAAAACCTTCTGAATCATCAGGGCCATGGTTGTTATTAAATCCATCTGGCGAACCCTCAATGCCACCACCGTTGTAACAATCTGTATTCTGTATTAAAGCGGTATGTCTATGGCCCCAATAAGAACCAGCATCTTGATAAACCCAAATATAAACTGCTCTTTCTAGTACAAAACAGTCGGGACCAGAAAAATAAGCTATGTTTTCAGAATATTCTATAAATTCTGAGCCGCTATTTCCAGTGCATGAAGCTGAGTTATTTCCCAATACTGGGTGATTTTGAATTCTTGCGGGAGGGCTAAAACCTGAGGGGTAGTTGGATCCGGCACAACCTGGTGAAGTGTGACTTCCTACATTGCAATTAACCAAATCCTCTACATGTTCGGTGGCTACTTGTGTAATATTCATTTCATAACCCTCCAATGGCAAACCCAATGCAGGGCCACCTTCAGGGTTGCTATAACTGGTACAACCACCTCCTGGTGTTGGGTAGTTCAATCCCCCTCTGATAGTCCGTTCTTGATTAATTAAGAATAAAATTTTCTCATTTTCATTAAAAGAGGAATAGTTGCTTGGAAAAGAAAGGTCGCCAAGAGAACCCGTCGGTAGCCCTAAAGCAATTTCTTCTGCCCGCCTTCCATTGTTAAATGCTGCTTCGACTAAATACAATAATTCATCACCACAACCAGTAGCAGGTGCAACAATAAATGAATTCTGATTTCCAGGAGTGTTTTTGTCTTCATCCCAAGTTATATCACTGTTTGGATCTGTAGGCGATTGAGCAAAAGTTGTTAATGGAAAAACGCCCAAAAGGATCATTGAAAGCATTGTAATTGTAAAACTAAAAATTAAGTATTTTTTAGAAATGCATAAGAGATACAAATGCAAAAACAAAGTGGTTTTTGTTGTTGTCATAATGAGTGGTTTTATGATAATTAGTTTATAAAAACACACTAAAATAAAAAATAAACACACATTTGTTAAAAATAAATATTAAAATTCAAATTTTTTAGTAGATTTTACAAAAAGTGTAAATTGTTAAAAATCAAATGTTTGTATTTGAAATTGTGATTTGCAAGTAAGCTTTTTGTTTAAAATTGGGTCCTTAAAATTGATTGAAAATTAAATTGTAAGACATATATTAGTAAAATTAAATTTGTAATAGGTTTTGTAATTAATTAAATGTCGATTTAATCAATTGTAAAACTTTTGAGCGATGTTGACAGTTTCTGAACCTGTTGAAATTCTGTGTTTAATTTATTCTTCCAGAATGCGTTTCAAGTCTTGTTCATCTACTATTAGCAAACCAGTACTTACAATCCGCTTTGTCAAGGTTTTCCAGTTTTTACTTATTGCAAAAGTTTTTCGGAATAAGGGCAGTGCTTCTGTTAGCATCCCACCATTGGCCATAGTTACCGCTTTCCAATAAGTCATTTCAATATTGTCTGGATAAATTGATTCAGCTTTGGAATAACTATTCAATGCAGCTTTCATATCTCCATGTTCCATATCCAAGTCTCCTTGGTTCATATAACTGTAAGCTGTATGAACATTTAGCAACCTTCTCAATTCTTCTAAGGGCTCTTTATGGTCATCTACTCTCAAATCAACTTTACGATCAAGCCAAGGCTTTCCAGTGTTCTCTGATCCCACAACTAGAATGGCAGCTGATTGTTTGCCTCTTATGTCACCACCTGCGGCTTGACCTGCTTCAAGGGAAATCAACATTCTTTCTGCTAAGGAACCCTTGCTATTTTCAAAAGCAAGGGCCATTGCTGGCCAGACTTTGTCATTCAACATCATATTGGCCTGCACGCTATAATGCTTTCCGATCAGGTTTCCAGCATCTTTAATACAATTGTCACCAGTGTATGAAGCAGCAATACCTTGCTTGTTCAAAACGGCTAATTGTCGGACGGCTCGTCCTTCATCTTCTGTCGTTAACTTTCTGACAATTTCATCTGGACTTAAGCCTTCTTTCAACATCATTAATCCGTCTGGTCCATATTGCGGATTGACAAAAGACTGAGTTGCAACAACGCCTACTCCAGCTTCTCCCCAACTAACTATGGTGCCCACAGAAAACCAATGAGATTGAACCGCAACTCCCATTTCTCCAGTCTCTTCATCATAGGCAACAATAGAATAAGTATGAGCAAATGGGTTTTCTGACTTGTAAACTTGGGCTTTCATCAATATTGGTAGATTTATTGTGTAAAGAATTATAAATAGGAGACTCTTTGATTCCAAAACATTAAACAAAACAGTAAACAAAACATTAAAATTGATGCGGAAGAAATTCATAGCCTATTGTTTCTTTTAATTTAAATGAAATGGAATGTTTGCTTTCTCAAAAGCCAAGTAAATTAAACTTTTTCACTTAAAAAAGATATAACATTTGTAAATGAATAATTTGTTGTTAAATAGGTATCATTCGCTATAAATAGTCGTAATATTCTATAAAAGGCATTATTTTGTGTTTTAGAAGTTTTTAGACCTAAAAATGATGCTTATTTTCGCAAAGTTTTTTAATGTTTATAGTTTCTTGTAGATAAGATGTGTTTTTTAGTGCATATGAAGCTCCTTTTTGATCGGACTGGCGTCCTTGGAAAAGCACAGCTATTGCTTCAAAAATTGTTGAGTTGTTGGCAAAAAAGACATTCACATATCTAAATTCAGAAACTTTAAAGAACTTCTATCTATTTATTTGTTATTGCCTTGAATATGAAGTTACTTTGTGACTCACTTTTTTTATGAAAATTCTTCTTTTTTACATGAAATATTTCGACGAAGGACTTCAATGTTATTTAATAAAGATTATTTATTAAGTTATTTTCTCTGAATTTCTTGTCTTACAAATTGAAACAATTATAACATACTATCATGAGTGCGGAAAATTATATTGCCAATGCACATCCAGCCTACATCGAATCTGTTTACAATACTTATCAACAAGATGCAACTGCTGTAGACGAAAGTTGGAAAAAATTCTTTGAAGGTTTTGAATTTGCTTTGAAAAATTCTAATGGCAATGGCCATGCCGAAACATCGACCACTTCAACAGAATTGGACAAAGAACTGAGAGTTTATAATCTCATCAATGCCTATCGTCAGAATGCGCATTTACTTTCAAAGACTAACCCGATAAGGGAAAGAAAAGATCGAAATGCCAGCATCGGGAAGGAAATTTTCGGGTTGACAGAAGCTGATCTTGAGTCAAGCTTTAGTGTTGGCTCAGAACTTGGTCTTGGAAAAGTTTCTTTGAAAGAAATCATTGCGCACCTTGATTCAATTTATTGCGGTAGTATTGGTCTGGAATATGCTTATATACATGATCCCAAAGTTAGAGATTGGATAAGAACTAGATTCGAGAAAAAGAGAGCAGCCGATTACGGATTTGATGCTGAGAAAAAGAAACGAATTTTATCCAAGTTAAACAATACCACCGTACTTGAAAACTTCCTTGGCACCAAATATATGGGCGAGAAACGTTTTTCACTGGAAGGTGGCGAATCGGCAATACCAGCACTTGATTCCATTATTAGCAAGGGTGCTGAGTTTGGAGTAAAAGAATATGTAATAGGTATGGCGCACCGTGGTCGATTAAATGTACTCGCCAACATAATGGGGAAGACCTACGATGAAATATTCAACGAATTTGAAGGGCAAACTCCTGAAGATTTAACAATGGGCGATGGTGATGTAAAATACCACCTCGGTTTTTCTTCCAATTACAAAACAGCCAATGGTAAAGAGGTTATTTTGAAATTGGCACCAAACCCTTCCCATTTAGAAGCAGTCGACCCAGTTGTCGAAGGCTATACAAGAGCCAGAGCTGATATTTTATACAATTCAGATTATGACAGCATTGTTCCATTACTAATTCATGGAGATGCAGCTGTTGCTGGTCAGGGCGTTGTGACCGAAGTTGTTCAAATGTCCAAATTAAAAGGGTATTACACTGGTGGTACCATTCATTTTGTGATCAACAATCAAATTGGTTTTACAACTGACTTTGATGATGCTCGTTCTGCAAATTATTGTACAAGTGTTGCAAGTATTGTGGAGGCTCCAGTTTTTCATGTGAATGGAGATGATGTTGAAGCTGTAGTCTTTGCCTGCGAAATGGCAATGGAATATAGACAAGAGTTCAATCAGGATGTTTTCATCGATATGGTTTGCTACAGAAAGCATGGACACAATGAAGCCGATGAGCCTCGCTTTACTCAACCTCGATTGTATGACAATATCAAAAAACACCAAAATCCAAGAGATATTTATAGCCAAAAGCTAAGCCAAAGAGGAGATATAGACAAGGCAGTGGCAGAGAAATTGGACAAGGAATTTTGGAAGGAATTGCAAGCAAGACTTGACAATGTCAAGGAGAATCCCATTCCGTTTAAATTACAAGCTCCGGAACAAGCTTGGATAGATCTTAACAAACCGTCTTCCAAGGAATTTGAAAAATCGCCTGAAACAGGAATTGCAAAATCAAAAATTGCAACAATAGTAAAAGGTTTGATAAAGGTTCCTGAAGGATTTGCTCCACTTAGAAAAGTGGACAAAATGTTGAGAAACAGAAGGGAAATAATGAGAGACAAGAAAACCGTTGATTGGGCAGCAGCAGAGCTGTTGGCTTATGGTTCAATCTTGCTCGAAGGTAAAAATGTGAGAATGAGTGGCCAAGATGTGAAAAGAGGAACTTTCTCGCATCGACATGCCATCATCTATAATCAAGAAACCAATGAAGAGTACAACAGACTGAACCACTTTAAAAAGAAGCAAGGAGAGTTTATGATCTACAATTCCTTGCTTTCAGAGTTCGGAGTTTTAGGATTTGAGTTTGGTTATGCTTGGGCTTATCCAGATCATTTGGTTGTTTGGGAAGCTCAGTTTGGTGACTTCGCCAATGGTGCTCAAACCATGATCGATCAATTCATTACTTCTGGTGAAAGTAAATGGAATTTCATGAACGGTTTGGTGATGCTTCTACCTCATGGATATGAAGGCATGGGCCCAGAGCACTCTTCTGCCCGTCTCGAAAGATTCCTACAGTCTTGTGCAGAGAACAACATTATTGTAGCCAACATTACAAGCCCAGCCAACTTTTTCCATGCATTGAGAAGACAACTGGTTTGGGACTTTAGAAAGCCTATGGTGATCATGTCTCCAAAGTCATTGCTTAGACATCCAAAATGTATTTCAAGCATCGATGAATTGGCAACAGGAGGGAAATTTCAAGAAATCATAGATGATAAAGTTACCCTTGCAGGCGCAAAAGTTAAAAGAGTATTATTGACTTCTGGTAAAATATATTATGATTTATTGGCCAAAAAAGAGGAAGACAAAAGAAAAGATGTAGCCATTGTAAGAATGGAACAATTGTATCCTTTCCCTGAAAAGCAGTTGGGCAAAATATTAAAGAAATATAAAAATGCTGAAGTTTTTTGGGTTCAAGAAGAACCTGAAAATATGGGGGCATGGGGTTTCATTTTGAGACATTATAAGTTCGACAGGCCATTGAGAGGATTGTCTAGAAAAGCCAGCTCTTCACCAGCAACCGGATTTAAAAAAGTGCATCTCAAGGAGCAAAAGCAGATCATAGATCTGGCTTTTGCCAAATAAATTTACAATTCAATGATTGTCGATGATGAATCCATGTCGATTTTATAGAGGCAACAGAATAGGCAACAGAGGAAGTTTTTATTGCAAAAGATGTTGGGGTAATTGGATTGGAAAGCACTAGTGGCGTTAAATCGTGTCTTGTTAATTATGAAATAAAATAGAGTAAAATAGTATAAAATAAAGTCCCCCACCGGCAAAGCCGGTGGGGGACTCAATTGCAAATCAAATATAGAATATGACCATTGATATTAAAGTCCCTACAGTGGGCGAATCGGTAACAGAAGTAACCTTAGCTTCATGGATGGTTGAAGAAGGTGATTATGTTGAAATGGATCAATCGATCTGTGAATTGGAGTCTGATAAGGCAACAATGGAATTTCCTGCTGAAAAAGGAGGCATCATTACATTTGTCGCCAGTGAAGGAGACGATTTGAAAATTGGAGATCTCATCTGTAAAATTGATACCTCAGCTAGCAAACCAGCTGGAGCAACAAAAGTAGAAGCAGCTCCTGCCAAGGAAGAAACTCAAGAATCTCCTAAGCCAGAAGTGAAACAAGCTGTCAAAATTGATGCCAGCTCATCAAATTATGCCAGTGGTCATCCTTCTCCTTCTGCTGGGAAAATCCTTCGCGAAAATAAAGTCGATCCAGCTTCTGTTAATGGCAGTGGTAAAGATGGAAGAATTACTAAAGAAGATGCTCAGAAAGCAGTTTCAAATGGGGCTACTTCTGTGAAATCCCCACCAGCTCAAACCGCTAAACCTGCAAGTGGAAACCGTGGAGTGAGCAGGAAAAAAATGTCTCGTCTCAGAAGAACCATTGCAGCACATTTGGTCAATGCCAAAAACAACACGGCTATGCTAACCACTTTCAACGAAGTGGACATGACAGGCATCCTCGAATTAAGAGCTTTGTACAAAGAAAAGCACAAAGAAAAATACGGAGTAAGTCTTGGATTCATGGGATTCTTTATGAAAGCATGTTCTATTGCTCTTATGGAAATGCCTGATGTAAATGGGCAACTCGATGGCAATGAAATTATTTACCACGACTTCGTCGATATGTCAGTGGCTGTCTCAACACCGCGTGGCTTGGTTACACCTGTTCTGCGTAATGTTGAAACATTGGATCTGTTTGAAATCGAAAAAGGAGTAAAAGCCCTTGCAATCAAAGGAAGAGACAATGAGCTTTCTTTAGACGACATGGACGGAGGAACTTTTACCATCAGCAATGGTGGCGTTTTCGGTTCCTTAAATTCAACGCCAATTATCAATGCTCCTCAATCAGCAATTTTGGGAATGCATAAAATTCAAGAACGTCCAATGGTGATAAATGGTGAAATAAAAGCACGTCCAATGATGTACTTGGCCTTGTCTTACGATCACAGAATCATCGATGGAAAAGGGGCAGTAACCTTCTTGGTTAGAGTGAAAGACCTTTTGGAAGACCCAATCAGAATGATGATCAAAATTTAAAAACTATAATCGCTTTCTTTTGGTGTTATCATCGCTTTCTTTTGGTGTTATCACTGCTTTCTTTTGGTCTCATGACCAAAAGCAGCCTGTTGTAAAAATCAACAAGCTTTTTATAAATCTAATCGCTTCCTTTTGGTCTCATGACCAAAAGCAAAATAAAAACAATTATTTAGCATGAAATATGATGTAACGGTTATAGGAGCAGGCCCAGGAGGATATGTGGCAGCTATCAGAGCAGCCCAATTGGGTTTCAAAACAGCCATTATTGAAAAAAAACGACTTGGTGGTACTTGCCTTAACGTAGGTTGTATTCCTTCAAAAGCTTTGCTCGATTCTTCAGAGCATGTTTACAAAGCAAAAAAGGAATTTGCTGAGCATGGAATAAAAACTGGCAAAATCTCAATCGATTTCAAACAAATGATCAAACGTAAACAACAAGTCGTTGATCAAACTGTTGGTGGAGTAGAGTTTTTGATGAAGAAAAATAAAATTGATGTCTTCAACGGCCTCGGTTCTTTCATCGATAAAAATCACATCAAGGTAAAAAAGGAAAAAGGAGAAGAAATCATTGAAACCGATAAGGTAATCATTGCCACAGGTTCAAAAGTTGGTTCGCTTCCATTCATCAACATCGATGGGAAAAGAATCATTTCTTCTACCGAAGCACTCGAATTAAAGAGCATCCCAAAAACCATGATCGTCATCGGTGGAGGAGTAATCGGAATGGAGTTAGGATCTGTTTATGCCCGTCTTGGGACCAAAGTTACAGTCATTGAATATGCTCCAGGAATCATTCCTGGCATGGACAAAGAATTGGGCAAAGAGCTAATGCGAAGCATGAAAAAGATGGACGTTGAATTCAACGTCAATATGGGGGCAAGCGAGGTGAAGTCCACAACTAAATCTGTTACCGTTAAAGCAAAGGACAATAAGAAAGGAACTGAAAAAACTTTCAAGGCAGAGTATTGCTTGGTTTCAGTCGGAAGAATTCCAAATACAGACGGTTTGGCTCTTGATAAAATTGGTTTGAGTGTTGACAAAAGAGGCAAAATTGAAGTCGATGCTCATCTGCAAACTGCCGTTCCTGGTGTTTATGCAATTGGCGATGTTATCAAAGGCGCTATGTTGGCTCACAAAGCAGAAGAGGAAGGTGTTTTCGTTGCCGAATTCATCGCAGGACAAAAACCACACATCGATTACAACTTGATTCCTGGCGTAGTTTACACTTGGCCAGAAGTAGCAGCAGTTGGACAAACTGAAGAACAGTTAAAAGAAGCAGGAATAGAATATAAATCGGGTAAATTCCCTTTCAAAGCCAGCGGTCGAGCTAGAGCAAGTATGGACACAGACGGCTTTATTAAAGTACTCGCGGATAAAAAAACAGACGAAATATTGGGTGTTCACATGATTGGACCTCGAATCGCAGATCTTATTTCTGAAGCGGTTGTCGCAATGGAATTCAGAGCATCTGCTGAGGATATTTCAAGAATGTCTCATGCTCATCCAACCTATACAGAAGCTATGAAAGAAGCTTGCTTAGCTGCAACCGACAACAGAGCTTTGCATACTTAAAATTAGACATTAGATAGTAGATTTTAGATATTAGAATCGAGTAAATTGTTTAAATATTAGAAAAATAATGCTTTGCATTGTTCTGAAAATCTAAAATCTAAGGCCTAAAATCTAGTTTTGAAAGAGCGCTTTCTGAAAAGAAAGCGCTCTTTTTTTGTATATTGCTGAGGTAAAACATTAAAAATGTTTTTCTCAAATTATGTGCAACAATCAAAAATTGAGGACTTGAATATAAAAGGTAAAATTTTATTAATTCTTTTGATAGTGGGCATCCCCTTGGTTATGTCTACTCAAGTAATGGACAAAGGACTTGTTCCTCGTTTCCTCTTTTTATCGGCTAGTCTTTTATTGGGTTTGGTATTTTATTTTAAAGAAATCAAAAACAAGCCGACTTTTAATTACCATTGGTTCGACGGTTTATTTTTAGCATGGATCGCCTTAAATTTTGTGTCGCTTATTTGGGCTCCCAATAAATCTGAAGCTATATTTTTTGTTCAAATTGTTGCACTTTCCTGGTTTACTTTTTTTGCTTTTCGGCACCTTTTAGCGCAAGACGGAGCGAAAGCCAATGATTTTATTAATAAATCGATTGCGGCTATTTCATTGCTGATTTTTTGCATCGTAAGTTATCAATTTCTTGAGCTAATTCTTTCAGGAAACATCAATGCTAAAAAAGCAACTTATGAAATAGTGGCTGCCTCAAGTCATCGAAATCTTTTGGGAAGCTTCTTGAGTTTTCTCGTTTTCTTAAATTTAGCTGCTTGGCCACAAACCAAAAAAACCTGGAAAAAAAGTCATTTGTTTTTTGCCTTTGCCTTTTTATTCTTTTTAATCTTGCTTCAGGTAAGAGCTGTTTATGTAGCGATGGGCCTTTGTGCTATTGTGGCTTTCATAGTCTTGTTTTTTAGCGAGTATAAAAAACAATTGCCTTTCAAGAAAATTGGTTTGGCTGTATTGGTTTTAGGCTTAGTTGTATTGCTTACCTCAGGTATAACCGGCAATCTCGGTGGTTTGCTAGATCGTCTAAATTTCAGTGCTTATACCAATTCTTTTAGTGCAAAAGAACGCCTGACTATTTGGGGAAAAACTTTCGAATTGATAAAGGAAAATATGTTTTTGGGCCTGGGACCTGGCAATTGGAAATTGTACTTTTCAGGAACTGGTTTGGAAGAATTAACTAGAGCCAGTTATCAAAGCAAAGGAATCTTAAGGCCGCACAATGATTATTTGTGGGTTTGGTCTGAATTGGGCATAATGGGTTTTGCCTTGTTTACCTCCTTGATGCTTAGCGGTGTGTTTTTAGGTTTCAAAAACTTCTTCAATAAGACCTTAAATTCTCAAAATCGACTCTCCTTGCTAATGATTTCATTGGGGATTTTAGCTTTTGTAATCATTTCATTTTTTGACTTTCCCAGAGAGCGAATCGAACATCAGACTTATTGGATGTTGTTCTTGGCACTTTTATTTTACTACACCAACAATCTAATGCTTGCTGATAAAAAAGTGGTGAATTCAAATATCAAAATTTTACCTATTGCCATAAGTGCAATGATTATTTTATCCAGTTTGTTCATTGGTGTTGTCCGTTACAAAGGAGAATTGGCTAGCGACAAAATAATGAAACTGAATGGAAAGAAAAGGTGGGCTGCAATAATCAAGGAATTTAAAGGCGTTCCAATTTCATTATACAATGTAGATCCCTTCGCCAACCCCATTCAGTTTTTTGAGGGAAATGCATTTTATGAATTGGCAAAATATGATCAGGCTTTTGAAAGTTATTCTCAAGCCATTGAGGCATTTCCAACCCATCATCAAAGTCTTTGCATGTTGGGCAATCTCTATTTGAAAAAGAAAGAAAACGACAAAGCTGGTCCTTTATTGGAGCAAGCCATTGCGATCAATCCATTTCATGAAATTACCACCAACAACCTGGCTTTTTATTATTTTGACACAAAACAATTTGATAAGCTAAAAGCTCTTTTAGACAAAACGACCATCAAAAATGAATACCTTGACAACATTAAGGATAGCTTGAAAAAGTGATTTTAAGCCTTCCTTTATTGATTTTTCATCTATTTTAGATTGAAATTGATGACTTTCCTACTCCATATCCGTATTAAAAATAGAAGATTCGAATAAGTCTATTATAAACGAATATGGATTTTTCCGGTAAAAATATCAACATGAAAAAAATATCACTTTTAGTATTAACAATTTGTCTGTTCTTTAGTGCTTGTACTTATGAAAGTCCAGGCCCAAAAAACATTCCAGGCCAAGGTGCAGAAGAAGCAAAAAACTTGATTGAAGAACTGAGCCAGAAAGCTGAAGAAGTTTTGGACAAAGCAAGAGTTGCACTCGACAGTTCCAACATCGAAAAAGCCAAAACATTGATTGACAGTTTCGCGGTAAAAATGGAACAAGTTCAAAACGAAATTGAAGGAGAAGGAAACTTATTGGATAAAATTCAAAAAACAAAGGAAGTAATCGAACGGGACAGCAAAGATCTAGCAGATAAAGCAAGAGAAATTTTTAAAGAAAACGCTGATAAGAAATAGGAATTCGGATTTAGATATTCGGTATTCGATTTTTTAGATCTAATCCCCCATTGAGCCTTCCGGCTCAATGGGGGATTTCTATTTTAAATAAGGACTTGCGCACAAACCACTCCTCTTCGTGTCTAAGTGCCGTCGTGTTAAATCACCAACCATTCGCTACCGACACAACTCACAAAACCACCTTTGGTTTAATTTAAACTCCTCGCCCTAAAGACCCTCTAATAAGCATAACAAAATTGAAAATTATTACTTAACGCTACAATCTTCTAATCATGCTTAGGAATTTTACTTCTTTAATTGCAACATTATTTTTCTTTAACTTCGCTCTAAATGCACAGTATTGTGCCTTGCAAGGAACCGACAGTTCTGAAGAATGGATTGAATCAATTTCAATTGCCAACTATGAAAATCCAACTGGAAACAATTTTGGCTATCTTGACAATACTGCCGAAACCATTGTTCTTGAATCCGGACAATACATCTCTCTTGTTCTAACTCCTGGTTACAGCAGCGATGAATTTACAGAGTATTGGAAGGTGTGGATCGACTACAATCAGGATGGCGACTTTAGTGATGCCAATGAAACTGTTTATAGTTCAGGCAATGGATATACAGGAATTCAAACTGGCGGTTTTACCATCCCGAATAATGCAGTTGCCGGAGAAACAAGAATACGATTTGCGATGAAATGGGTAGGCAATCTTTCTGGAGGCGCCAGTGATTTAGTAGCCCCATTACCTTGCGGTAGTTTTAGCTATGGTGAAGTCGAAGATTATACGGTAAACATTGTGCTTCCTGAAGAGCCCAATCACTGTCTTGCTTTTGCTGGTAGCTCAGAATCGGAATGGATTGAATCAGTCCAATTTGAAAGTTTCACCAATACCTCAAACAACGACAATGGCTACGGAGATTACACAGACCAGAATATTACGCTAAACAAAAACGACTCAAAAAATTTCACGCTAACGAGCGGATATTCAGGAACCAATTACACCGAGCATTGGAGAATTTGGGTGGACTTTAACAGAGATCTTGACTTTGATGATGCCAATGAACTGTTATTCGATTCAGAAGCAGGAGTTGCAAATATGCAAAGTGGAAACATTGAAATACCATCAAATATTTCAAATGGAGAAACTAAAATGAGAATTGCGATGAAATGGGTGGGCGAGTTTGAAGATGGCACTACCGATTATACTGCTCCTGAGTCTTGTGGAAGTTTTGACTATGGAGAAGTGGAGGATTATACGGTTGTTATTGAGAATGAAATAATAGAAGAAGCGCAAGCACCTGTCTCAAATTTCACCACAGATGTCAACAGTGGACAAGCTCCGCTCTCTGTTAACTTTACAGACCAAAGCGAGTTTAGCCCAGATGTTTGGTCATGGTCTTTTCCTGGTGGAACGCCAGCACAGTCAAATGAACAAAATCCAGCTGTAGTTTATAGTGAGCCTGGTGTTTACACGGTAACTTTAACAACGACGAATGAGGAAGGATCAAACGAAGAAGTGAAGACAAATTTTATCACAGTCACAGACAATGCAGTGGCTCCAGTTGCGGACTTTCAAGCCAGTAGCATTACAGGACAATTGCCTTTGACTGTCAGTTTCAGTGATTTGTCTTCCAATCTTCCACAGACATGGAATTGGTCATTCGAAAGTGGTTTTCCAAGTATTTCAAGCGAGGCAAATCCAACGATTGTTTTTAGTGAAGCGGGTACTTTTTCAATCACTTTAACGGTGAGCAATGAGGCAGGAGTTGATACAGAATTCAAACAATCATACATAACAGTGACTGAACCAAGTTTGGCTCCAGTTGCTAATTTTACATCAAATATAACTTCAGGAACAGCTCCTCTACAAGTGAGTTTTTCTGATATTTCGAGCAACAGCCCAACAAGTAGACTATGGACTTTTGCAGGTGCAAACCAAAGCAGTTCTTTAGATGCCAATCCAGTTGTCACTTATGAAACTCCAGGTGTGTATCCAGTTACTTTGGCGGTAACCAATTCGATTGGGGAAGATGAAAAAACAATTGCGGCATACATAACTGTAAATGACCCAATTACTGAACCTGTCGTAAGTTTCACAGCAAGTATTTATGAAGGTGATGCACCAATGGTTGTAACGTTTTTTGATCAAAGCAGCAATGAACCCAACTCATGGGAATGGGAATTTCCAGGGGCAGTTCCTGCCAGTTCCAATGAGAAAAATCCAAGCATTACCTACAACAATCCGGGTATTTTTCCTGTCAGCCTTACAGTTACAAATGCAGCAGGAAGTGCTAGCAAAACTCAGGAAGGATTTATCACCGTTGGTGTAAATACTGCCACAGAAGAAATTGAAATCAGCAACTTTAACATCATTGCTTATCCAAACCCCGCGCAAGACTTTGTGAATATTGATTTGGATTTGTTCCAATTGACAGATCCGGAAATACAAGTTTTTAATTTGCTTGGGCAACAAATGGATCAACTGGGTTTAGAAGCTGCTGATCAAACGAGTTTGAAACTAAATATTCAAAACTATCCTGCTGGAACGTATTTCATTAGTTTGATTGATCAGGGTGAAATGAAGTTAACGAAGAGAATTCAAGTGATCAATTGAGTTGTTTATTTGCAAGGTATCTATGTGATTTTAAAAATGGTAGAAGAGCATCGTTTTCTCTTCTACCATTTTTGTGCTTTTCTAGCTAAGGGTGGTTACAAGCTTGTCCATTGGTTTACGAACCTTTTCAAGGTTTACTAGCCAATCGCTTTCTGCATTTCGGTATCCGATTGTTAGCATTACACAACTTCTCAGACCTTTTTCTTTAAGGCCTAAAATTTCATCTACTGCTGAAGGGGTGAACCCTTCCATTGGTGTACTATCCAAACCTTCAATATTGGCTTGAGTCATAGCAGACATCAATGCGATGTAGGCTTGCTTTGATGCATGTTGAAAATTCAACTCGGGATCTGCATTAGGCATGGTTGACAACAATTGCTTTCTATAGTCTTCCCATCCTTTATTTTCTATACCTCTTACCTCGTTGGTTAAGTCGAACATGTAATTTATTCGATCTTCAGTATAAGTATCCCATGCAGCAAAAACCAATAAATGAGAACAGTCTGTAACTTGGGCTTGGTTCCATGAAACAGGTCTGATTTTCTCTTTTATTTCTGGATTCGTAATCGAGAACACTTCAAAAGGCTGAAGCCCACTAGATGTAGGAGTTAACCGGATGGCTTCTAAAATATTATCTATCTTTTCTTGAGGCACACTTTTGCCATTCATTGCCTTGCAAGCATACCTTGCTTTTAAAACTTCAATAAAATCTTTGTTCGTCATATTTGTAATTAAATGTTTGTTAACAATAGTTGGACGTCCAACTATAAAAAAATAAAATCTAGTGTTTCAACAATGTTGAAATTGACTTTCACACTCGTTCTTCTAAGCATTTACCTAAAAGGCTTTCTTTTTGTTTTATGTTGTATTTGAGTACTTGACAAATCATTGCTTTCCTTTGGTGTTATCACCAAAGGACCTGGTGAACTTTCTTTTATGAAACGAAGCAAAAGTGCTTAATATAACGGGCATAAAAAACAACCAAGATTTTGGTCATAACATCAAAACAAAGCTATTTTTTGATTTGAGAAAATGTCCAGTACTCAAATGTTTTATGTAGAATTGTAAATGATTCTAATCCCACAGTCAATATTTGGTTTTTTATACAATTTTTACAATCGAGCAAATATATAGACATGACCCAACCTAAATTGTAATCTTTAATGCATTTTCTCAGTTGTTTTCAAGACGACTAGAGGGGCAATATGCTGCTACAACGAAAATAAAGTTGTTGCTGATCAGTTTATTAATTAATCGACTAAAGTAAACTATAGTCTCAGTACTTTGAACTTACAACCAATAACTCTTAAATTTGTTTCGGCTTTAATTTTATTGAAATGAAAAACACCTTCCTTGTTCTCTTTGGACTAATGATGCTTTTGCAAATCCCATTGCAAGCTCAGCCAAGTTCTGTAATAGAAAGCAAAAAGGCACATCAAGAATGGAAAGCTCAGAAGAAAAGAGAAAAGGAAGACAAAAAGAGAGCGAGGAAAGGATGGAAAGAAAGCAGGAAATCGGGCAAAACCTATAAGGTCAATTCTGATTATCGTTCTGAAAAAAAAACTCCTGTAGTAGTTAGCGAAAAAGCGCGTCCTAAAAATTCAGAACCGAAAAAGATTTCAAGAGAAAAGAAAAGAACGCCTTCGCCTTCTTCTTTTGGGAAATCATCGTCGCGTGAATCTAAGCTCATAAAAGAAGCCTATGAATATTTGGGCGTGAAATACAAATGGGGTGGGGAAAGCCCTCGAACAGGTTTTGATTGTTCTGGATTTACCCAGTTTGTTTTTGAAAGTTATGGGGTGAAATTGCCCAGGAATTCAGCAGAGCAAGCCAAAGTAGGGGCCTATATAAGTGTTAGAAAACTTGAGAAAGGCGATTTGGTGTTCTTTGCAGACAAAGGAAATAAAATAAGCCATGTTGGAATCGTCATTTCAAAAAAGAACGAAGCCTTAAAAATGATTCATGCATCAAGTTCTGAAGGGATCACGGTTACAGAAATAGGGAAATCCACCTATTGGTCCAGTAAGATCCAATATGGTCGTCGAATTTCTCAGTAGCTTTGCAAAGTAAAATAAAGTGAAATTTATAACCTGACAAATGAAATAAACGTATTCAAAGTATTGAAATTGTTTAAAGTTTGTGTCAAAATTGCTTGTAAGTGCCTGTGATTCAAGACGAAGCTCCTTAATTTTTCGTAGTCAAAGTACGGGAAACATAAATAGCTGAAGTGTTGAATTTCAATGATTTGCAAACGAGCAGTCAGAATAACTCTAAACAACTTTCTAAGAATAATTGCATTTAGGATTTTTAAAAACTAGTTAATTATAAAATTATGGGAATTATCAACTTCAAAAAAGTTTTATTTACGCTGTTTATTGCAGGATTTGGTCTGATGTTAAATTCACAGGCTCAATCTGCAGAGAAACAGTTTTGTTTAAATGAGTTGGCAAATGCCAAAGAGTTGCATGTCAAAGAAATGAAAGTGCTGGAGGAAACTTATAAAGAAGATTTGGCTAAAATGGAGAAAGCCTTCAAAAAGGGTACTGAAAGCTTGAAAATGAAATTTAATCCGAATGCAGATGGATTAAAGAAGAAAGAGAAAAAAGAGCAGGAAGCCCTATTGGCCGCAGCAGTAAAAGATTTGAGTGAACAACATGCCAAAGAGACTCAAATGAGAAAAGTACAGTTAGGTGAAGAGAAACGTGAATTGGAAATAGGCTTCAAACATGAGTACACAATATTGAATAAGCAATGTGCCAAATTTGATGCAGACGAGGAAATTGAAAAATAAAATCAAGGCAATTATTTTATAATGTTTTATAAAATAATTGCTTACATATTAGCAAAAAAGGATCATTTCTATTGAGAGGAATCGTAACTCGTCTCAATAGGAATGATCCTTTTTTTTATAGATAAGCGTTTCATATAGATACTTTTTTATAAATTGATGTCTATAACCTAGAAATAACAAATTTCATTCACTAATTAGTCCAAAAATAATGACCAAGCAATATTATTACATTTTAGCATTAGCTATCGCTTGTACTTTAACTTCATGTGTTCCTCAAATTAAATACAAGGATTTAAAGGACTCTTATGATGCACTTAAGGTTGAAAATATGGATTTGAAGCAAGTGGCTTCAAAACATACCAAAGAAGTCGAGGTTTTGACCATTCAAATTACTGAACGTGAGACCCGTATCTCTGAATTGGAGAAGGAAATAGAATCAATCAAATCTCAATTGGCAAACCTGCAATCAGGGGTTGAGAACAGTGAGGGAGAATTGAGAAAGCAATTGGAAGTGTCAATCATGGATCGTGAGGCATTGAGCGAGGAGTTGGAGAATAAAAGACAGGAATTATACAAAAGAGAACAAGAGCTGAAAGCGAAAAATCAATTGCTGGACGAACGTGTTGCTGCAACTGATACAAGAGAATCCGAGCTTGATGCTTTGAGATTAGAAATAGAAACAAAACAAAAAGAGCTTCAAGCCACTAAAAGTCTTGCTGCCGGTCAATCTGGTGATATTGCACAACTAGAGAAAGATTTAGCAGTGCGTGAACAAAGAGTAAAAGAATTGGAAAGCATTATTTCAGCCCAAAACGAACAAGTAGAGGCCCTAAAAGGTAAGATTTCTTCTGCTTTGGTTGATTTTACAGCTGGAGACTTAACTGTAACACAGAAAAAAGGGAAAGTTTATGTTTCTCTTCAAAACAAATTGCTTTTCAAATCTGGTTCTAAGAATGTTGAACCTAGAGGAATCGATGCACTTGGTAAAGTAGGTGTTGTTTTAAACAACAATCCCGATATTGAAATCATCATCGAAGGTCATACCGATACAGATGGTGGTGCAAAAGAAAATTGGGACTTAAGTGTGTTGAGAGCAACTTCTGTTGTTAAAATATTGGAGCAGAAAGGCGTGAGTCCTGCCAGAATTCTAGCTTCTGGTAGAGGAGAATACTTCCCAGTTGCTGATAATGAAACAACTGCGGGCAAACAACAAAATCGTAGAATTGAAATAATTCTATCTCCAAAACTTGATCAACTACTCGATGTTATTAACAGATAGTCTGTTTATAAACCCATTAAGAAGTGGATATTTAAATATATAATATTACCATTATTTGGCGAGCTGTATTTATATTTATACAGTTCGCCAAATAACACGATATAATTGCAGAATTACTAATTTTTTCACTTAGTTTTGCAGTAGTTTTCCCAAATTCTCCTTCAAAGATTTACCCCAGTTTGGATTTTAGCCAATGCAATTAGATTGCTATTGGCCAAACTAATTATGCGAATGACTAACCTTACTCTTTTATTGAGAAGCATATTTATGCTCAGTTTAGTCTTGTCTTTGAGTGTCTCGGCTCAAGTATTGGAATTTGATGATAATTTCAAACTTTGTAATGCCGACTGGATTACGGAAGAATTTTTAAAACTTCCAGAAATAAAATCTGCACACAATAAGCGACAAGCAAAACTAGCTAATCTGCATAAAAATACTGGAACTTCCATCAATAGGATGGCTTGTGCCAATCCTGTGGTCTTACCAGTCGCTGTTCATTATCAAAATATCTCTTCTCCCAATTCTGGATGCCTCGAAAGTCTTGCCATGGAAGCAATCCAACGGTTAAACAAAGATTTTCAAGGAAGCAATTTTGACATTTCATCTTGGAATAATTCTACTGGATTTTATCCAGGACTTTCTAACGGAGAAGCCTGTTTGGAATTTTGTTTGGCTACTCAAAATCATCCACAAGGATCTAACTTGCAAAACGGGGAGCATGCCATTACTATAAATACCACCACCGGAGATTATATCCCTGCTTGGAGTGGATACATCAATATTGTTGTTAGAAATTTGACCGAAGCCAATGTACTTGGATATTCTCCTGTTGGAGGATATGGTTTGGGCGATGCTTTGGTCATCGACAACAATGCTTTCGGAACTTTTGCTTGTTCAGGAGTGGTGCAATCCAGCAATAGTAATCTCAACAGAACTTTGACGCATGAAATGGGACATTACCTTTACTTGAGGCACATTTGGGGCGATGGTGATTGTTCAGTAGATGATGGAATTACCGACACACCCTCTGCGGATGGTCCAAATTATTGGTGTCCTTCCCTTGGGGTCAATTCCTGTGGAAGCAATGATTTATGGATGAATTATATGGATTATACCGACGACAATTGTATGTACATGTTTAGTCAAGGGCAAATTGATTTGATGGAGGCTTTTGTCAATATTTCCTTACAAAATGTTGTCAATAACGGGGCGACGGTTTGCGGAGGTGGATCACCTGCTTTAATGGTGAATTCCAAAATATTTCTACAAGGATGCTATGACCAAAATTCCCAACTAATGGGAGATAAACTAAGAACCCTCGGATACATTCCAATTCAAGAACCATACAGCAATAACCCTGATTTCACACATTCTGGCAATGAACAAACCACCAGCTCTGTTTTGTCCCAAAGTGGATCCAACGCCATTGTGGATTGGATTTTAGTGGAGCTTCGTGCTTCAAATAATTCTTCGGCCATTGTCCAGTCAAGGGCCGCCTTACTTCAGAGAGATGGAGACATTGTGGATGTGGATGGATCTTCTCCGGTACTGTTTGATGTCGATCCTAATTCAGCCTATTATCTTGCCATTCGCCACAGAAATCACTTGGGCATTATGTCCAAATATTCTTTAATCGGAAACTCTTCTAGCGTCTTAACCATCGATTTTACAAATCCATTTCAGTCTATTTATGGCCAATATGGTGGACTGTACATCGGAAACAAACAAGTGCTATGGGCTGGAAATGGAAACATTGACGGGGCTGTAATATTTCAAGGTGGCAGCAATGATCCCAATGAAGTGTTTTATGATATATTGACCAGTCCATTTAATCCAAATTCGTTGATCAATCACATTGATCATGGTTATTTTTCTACTGATTACAATTTAGATGGAGATGTTATTTATCAGGGAAATGGCAATGAGCTTAATGTATTGTTTTTCAATGTGCTGATACATCCTGGAAATACTTTTTCCGTTCCTAATTATATTATTTACGAACAGTTGCCATAATTTTACGTAAAGAAAAGCTAGCATCTGTTTACTTTATTTCAACAACGAATAGACATCATTTCCAAAGCATTATTTATAAGAATTTTTTGTGTTTTGTTACGGTGAAATTTTAGCTTAACTTTGTCTGAAATTAGTTGCAATTTTGATGGTAAATTTAGTGTTGAAATAGCATTTGAATTTCTGACTATAGTAAAATTTAATTTTACAGGTTTTAAAAAGTTTTCCAATGCAATTTGTGTTTGAAATTGTATAATTCCCTCCCACATTGTTTCTAAAGAAACGCATCCTCTTCTAATCATTCTTTAATTAAGAGTGATTCAATTATTTATATACTTACAAATGAATTCAATCTTGAAATTTTACAGTATACTGTTTTGTTTTTTGATCCTTAACAGTTCTTCTGATTTGTTCTCTCAAAAGAACAACCCGTCTTTTGAGAATCCTCGATCTTGCGCTGCGGTAGAATACACCAAATCAATTTCAGAGATTCCAAAATTTAAACAGCATTATGAAAATAGAAAAGGTTTATTAAAAGATCTTTTTGAAGGGGCAAACTCAGTTACCAAGACCGCCAATTGTGGCAATGTATTGACCATTCCAGTTGCGGTTCACTTTCAAGAATTTGACAATCCAGACTATGCATGTTTGAAGAGCCAAGCCATTGATGCGATTGAAAGGTTGAATGCAGATTTTCAAGGTGTCAATACGGATATCACGAATTGGAATGCTGCCAGTCCCTATTTTTCAGGTTTGGTTCCAGGAGAGGCTTGCATTGAGTTTTGTTTGGCCACTCAGGCGCATCCTGCGGGATTTGGCTTGGCCAATGGAGACGAAGCCATAACTGTTAACCTCACTTATGGAGATATTCTTCCTACTTGGAATGGATACATCAATATAATCGTAAGAGACCTTGTTGACTTACTAGGTTTTTCTCCGGTAGGAGGAATGGGTATTGGAGATGGTTTGGTGATTGATAACAATTCTTTTGGTGCAATTCCGTGCAATGACGCAATTCAAACAGGCAATTACAATTTGAATAGAACGCTTACTCATGAAATGGGCCATTATCTATACCTAGCTCATATCTGGGGTGATGGTGGCTGTACTGTCGATGATGGAATCGTTGATACACCTCCCGCTGATTCTCCCAATTATGGCTGTCAGAGCCTTGGAAAGCAATCCTGTAATACGAATGATCTTCATATGAATTTCATGGATTACTCACACGATGCATGCATGTATATGTTTACTCCTAGTCAAGTTGACTTAATGTATGGATACATCAATGTTGTTTTACAGAATTTGGTGGACAATGGACAGGTTGTTTGCGGCATGCAAAGTCAAAGCTTTGCGGTAAATGCAAAAGCTTTTTTGCAAGGACCATACAATGCAAACAACAATACCATGCGAGATCATTTGAGAGTTAATGACTTGATTCCACTTAACAATCCCTATTTTTCTCACCCTTCCTTTTCGCATACTGGAAATGAACAAATTTCTGCATCAGTCTTAAATGTTGCTGGTTCCAATGGAATAGTTGATTGGGTATTGCTGGAATTGAGGGCTTCCAATGATCCTGATGCTGTTGTAGCTACTAGAGCAGCATTGATCCAAAGAGATGGAGATATTGTCGATGTTGATGGAATCAGTCCTGTAAGCTTTGAAGAAGTTCCTGCAGGTTCATTTTACATAGGCGTGCAGCACAGAAATCATATGGGAATTATGAGCAAATATACTTTGTCAGACGATGGATCAGGTCTAATTAGTCTTGATTTTACCGATATCAGTCAACCTTTATTTGGTTTTAATGCGGTTCAGCTTCAAGGAACAAAAGCATTTATGTGGTGTGGAAATGCCAGAAACGATGAGTCGATTATCTTTCAAGGTGATTTTAATGATGCCAATGAAATATTTTTTAAAGTATTAGACAGTGAGGATAATATAAATGGCGATGTCAATTTTGAAGTCGCTGAATACTCAGATGCTGACATCAACATGGACGGCAAAGTCATCTATCAAGGCCTAGGGAATGATATTAACATCCTATTCTTCAATGTACTTACTCATCCACTGAATCAAAATAACCAATCTAATTTTTCTATTTCAGAGCAATTGCCTTAAACCAGATATGGACTGCATTTAATCAAAACAATGTTTATCCTATTCTTTAGCTATTTATTTCAATGGTTATTGTAATTTTGCAATACATTGATCAGGCTATTTAAACATCAAAACCCTTTGAGCCTTATTGGGCTTTTGATCCTTGGAATTTTGGTAAACTTGAATTTATTATTCAATCCTTCAGATTATATTGAATTAGGAGGGGGCACCATTTTATCCAATTGGATCGGGCAATTTTTTGAGCAAATTACTTTTGGAAGTTATTATGCCAAGTGGGGTCTTTTTGTATTTCTGACATTTGCTCAATCTCTCGCGATCAACCAACTGAGTAATTTTTACAGAATTGTTGGTGAACGGAGTTGTTTGGTTGCTGTGGTTTATCTACTTTTAATTGGACTTTTCAATCAGTATTTGTTCTTTACAGCTCCTTTTTTGGCCACATTTGTTGTCCTTTTAATTCTATACCGACTTTTTTATTCCTACAGTAAGACCATGCTGAGTCCCGTTTTTGATGCGGTATTCTTTTGTGGAATATGTTCTTTTATTTATCCTCCATTCTTTTGGCTAATTCTTGCGGTCATTGCTAGTTTTGTTTTGAGTCGACTATTTAATTGGAAAGAGGTTATTGTTATTTTGATTGGATTGGTTTTGCCGTTTTTTTTATTTGAAACACTTCTATTTGCCATCAATGGTGAAATGAGTATGGAAATGCTCAATCCGATAAGATTAGACTTTCAATTTGATAATTTTTCGATTCCAGAATCATTGAAGCCAATCTTGTCTTTTAGTTGGTTGCTAATTATGTCCATTTCAAGCATTGTTTTTCTTCAATCGAGGCTTTTAAAATCTACTCTACAAAGCCGGAACATGTTGATCATGTGTCTTTGCTTTTCACTTGTTGCCTATTTAATTTCAATATTTTTGACAGAATGTAGGTCATCAAGTATAATTCTCTTGTTCCCCCCATTAAGCCTTTTGTTTGCATATGTGTTAAACTATATAAAGAAAAAGTATGCAGCCGATATTATTAGCCTTTTATTGGTTTCAAGCATTGTATTGGTACAATTTTTTCTGAAATGATATATAATAATTATCAAAAGCGGTTAAAATTGATTAAACCAGCCAATTTACAGAGCATTTTTTTGATAGGAACGTATAGTTTTGTATAGTTTTGTAAGGTAATAATGCTTTTATTTGCCCTTCAATTGGGCTACTAATTATAATTGACAAAAAAAAAATAATTTATATGAAATTTGGAAAATACATTTTCAGCGGATTAATGATTTTGTTTGCAACATTCAGTATGCAAGCACAGATTTTCGAACCAGTTGACTGGGCTTTTGAATCAAAGGATAACGGCGACGGAACCTTCGATTTGGTGATGACAGCATCATTGGACAAAGGCTGGTATATCTATTCACAAGATTTGGACGACGGTGGACCAATTCCAACGGCTTTTGAGTTTGAAGAAGGCAATTTGGTTGGAGAGGTTCGTGAAGAAGGTGATTTGATTGAAAAGTACGATGAATTGTTTGCAATGAACTTGCGTAAATATTCTAATGAGGTAAGCTTTGTGGCTACAGTGAAAGGAAGCGCAGGAGACGATGTTTCTGGTTATTTAACCTTTATGACTTGCGATGATGAACGTTGCCTTCCACCAGAAGATGTAGATTTTGAATTTACATTGGGGAAGTAAAAAATTGAACTTAGAAATCTTTCTTCACTAATCTAACGCTCTTTATTAATGAAAAAGTTGTTTGGACTCATTGGCGTATTTTTGGGCTTATTTTTCTCAATTGCTGTTTCAGGCCAAGTGCTTGAACCGGTAAAGTGGACTTTTGATAGCAAGCAATTACCAAATGGTAGTTACGAGTTAAAGTTCAAAGCCAAAATTGATGATGGTTGGTACGTATACTCTCAAAAAATTGATGAGGGCGGACCAATACCTACGTCTATTACTTTTGAAGAGAATGGCGATTTCAAACAATTGGGAAAGATTCGTGAAAGGGGAGACATGGTCGAAAAACAAGATCCTGTTTTCGACATGGTCTTAAGAAAATATGCAGATGAGCTAACGCTTGTTTCTGTTGTTAAGCCTTTAAAAGAAAAAGGAAAAGTAAGTGGTTATTTGACTTTCATGACTTGTGACAATGGGCGTTGCCTTCCACCAGAAGACATTGATTTTTCATTTGACATTTCACAAAAAGCGCCTCAAGCAAATACACCAGTTCCCGGAGAAGTAAAAATTGCTTCGCCTGCTCCAAAACCTGGACAGGCTTCAAATACCAGTGGAATACTTGAACCAGTAGATTGGAAATTTAGCAAAAAAGACTTGGGAAATGGAGAGTTTCTTTTGAATTTTGATGCTAAAATTGACAAAGGCTGGTATGTTTATTCTCAGAATGTCAAAGCTGGCGGACCACAACCTACAACTTTTGAATTTGATAAAAATTCAAGCTTTAAGTTAATGGGCAAGGTCGATGAGAAAGGTAATTTGATCGAAGGTTTCGATAAGATTTTTGAAATGACTGTTAGAAAGTACAAGGATAAAATCAATTTCAGTCAAAAAGTGAAAGTCAACAAACCCAATGCAAAAGTAAGCGGTTATTTGACCTTTATGACTTGCGACCATGAACGCTGTCTTCCACCAGAAGATGTCGATTTTTCCTTCAATCTATTAAATGCTGGCAATCAAAGCGCCGACCAAAAAATAAAGAATCGTGGAGGAACGGTTGTTCCACAAGAAGAGGATGATGTAGATGATCCTTCTATAATCAGCGAGGCCGTCGACCAACAGATGGATGTTGATGAAATGATGTCTAATAGTGGAAGTAAAAAAGGAACTTCGAATACTGGCACTAATCGAGCAGATGGTGCCGCTAAGCCCGGATTGATCAGTGGTGGAAAGTCAGGCAATCAAACCAACAATGCCATAGCTGGTGGTGCAGGAGCAAATGCTGCTCATTCAGGCTCAACAGGAAAGAAAGCAGCTGGGAATGGATTGGTGGATATCAGTGGTCCAAATATGTTTGAATCAGTGATTGCCGATTGCGGTGTCGAAACCAATAAAGAGGAAAAAGAGGGGAGGACTCCTTGGGTAATATTTATACTAGGATTTTTGGGTGGTTTTGCTGCTTTACTGACTCCTTGTGTTTTCCCAATGATTCCAATGACGGTGAGCTATTTCACCAAAATGAGTAAAGACAAAAAGAAAGGTTTAATCAATGCCTTGATTTACGCTGTTTCGATCATCGTTATTTATGTGTCGCTGGGATTCTTCGTTACCATGGCGTTTGGTGCGGACTCTTTAAGTATTTTATCAACCAATCCAATTATGAACTTGGCTTTCTTTGCCATTTTCGTAATTTTTGCCATTTCCTTTTTTGGCTATTTTGAGATCACATTACCAAGTTGGATGATCAATAAGTCGGACAGCGCTTCAGACAGAGGTGGTTTGATTGGTATTTTCTTTATGGCCTTTACCTTGGCTTTGGTATCTTTTTCTTGCACAGGGCCAATTATTGGAACCTTGCTAGTAGAAGCAGCAGTTGGTGGAAAAACACTTGGGCCAGTCGTAGGAATGTTTGGTTTTGCCCTTGCTTTGGCATTGCCGTTTGCGCTTTTTGCTGCCTTTCCAGGTTGGTTAAATTCATTGCCTAAATCAGGCGGTTGGTTGGATACAGTAAAGAAAGTTTTAGGATTCATAGAATTGATTTTTGCTTTGAAATTTTTGTCAAATGCAGATATGGTTCCTCAATGGGGCTTATTGCCAAGAGAGATATTCTTAGCCATTTGGGCGGTACTTTTGTTTGGACTAGGGTTTTACCTTTTAGGCTTTATCAAATTGCCTCATGACAGTCCAGTGAAGAAAAAAGGTCCTATTAGGTTGGGATTATCTGGTTTGTCAATAGTAATGGGATTGTTGTTGATTCCAGGAATTTTCTTGAAGCCGATTCCTTTGATAGGAGGATTGATTAGTGGATTCCCTCCTCCAATGTTTTACAATATTTCCAATTTGTGGGGCGATCAAGATGCCAATCATGCAGATGATGGTGGAATTCATGGCATTATGAATCTGGAAGATGGAATTGCAGAAGCAAAGAAATCAGGTAAGCCAATTTTATTGGACTTCACTGGCTGGGCTTGTGTGAATTGTCGTAAAATGGAAGAGAATGTTTGGCCTAAAATGGAGGAGTTGATGAAGGAATATACTTTGATTTCTCTATATGTTGATGAAAATGTTAAACTTCCAAAGGAAGAGCAATTTGCTTATGAATTAAATGGAAAGAAGAAAAAAGTAAGATCTGTTGGGAATAAATGGAGTTATTTGCAAACCAAGTGCTTCAATACCAATAGTCAGCCATTCTATATTCTCTTAAACCATGAAGGAGAACACTTGGCTCCACCTCGCGGATACACGCCTGAATTAAAAGATTATTCAGATTTTCTTGAGGAAGGCGTTAAAAACTTCAAGAGAGGGAAATCTCTTTTAGGGAGTAGATAGGAATAGATTAAAATAAGTCGAAAAAAATTCTCTCAGTATAGTTGGGAGTATGCTCTTTTTATATATCTTTGCAATCGCTTTTAGAAACAATTGGTGCGGTAGCTCAGTTGGTAGAGCAATGGACTGAAAATCCATGTGTCGGCGGTTCGACCCCGCCCCACACCACTTTGAAAGTTTAAAACCGTTCATAATCTGTAGATTGTGAGCGGTTTTTGTTTTTTGTGAAATCCTGTAGCTTTGGAATTCAGCAAATGGTATAAAATGTCATTATTGAAATCCCTTTCTGAAGTCTCTATACAGGCTAGTAACAGTATTTGCTACTTGTTGATAATAGGATTTCTCTGTTAAAGCGTGAAGCTCTAGGCGAATTTTGTCAGAATTCAATTGTGTCGCCACTGCACTAATTTGGGCCTCTGTAAGATGTCCTTTCTTCCAAGATTTGATAACTTTTTCAATTTTTCTTTGTTTACCATAAGTTCTGCCACCTCTGCCCCATATTCCAAAACGAAGGCCAGAAAGTTTTTTGCTATCATATTTTTCGGCAATATACCATTTGAAGCGAGTACCTAAGTGCATCGAAGCGGCTGCCTTTTTTCTTTTGTATTTTTTTTCAAAGGCTTCAAAGGTAGTCAGGTTTGCTTTGTCAAAATGTTCAAAATAAGCACCTACTCTAAAGGAATCTAAGGAGGGCATCAATTTATCTTTTAATGTCAATAAATCACCGGCAATACGAATATGCGAAACACAATTCGTTCGCTTGCCTGGAAAGTGAAAATCTAATTCGGAACCCATTAGATGAGATTTGTGACCGCTTGCCATCATGTCCCTAATTTCAATTGTTTTATTTACAGCTTCGGCATAACGGTACAAGACTAATAATGGTGGTATCAAAGAATATGCACTTAAGGTTCTCATTTTATTAAAGTTCAGTTGCATTTTTAAATCAATATTTAAAATATCATTTACATGTGTAAGAATGTCATCTGGTGTTCCCTTTATTAGCTTGTCCATAACTTATTGTTGTTTTATAATATATACAAAAATAATATTTATTATTATAAATCATGGATTATTTACGTTTTCAAGTCTTATGAAATTGATAAAATGGCAAGCAATGCTTGAGCAGTTGGTGGTGAAAACCTAATGCTTTTCTTTCAATAGTTCTGGGAACTTTGCCTGGAATTTTTCAAGCCTTGGAATAGATACTGCTCTGATATAACCATGGTCCGGGTGGAGACGCTCATAATCCTGGTGGTAATCTTCACCCAACCAAAACTTTTTAAATTCTTGAACCTCAGCGGCTACTTTTTTAGGAGCGATTTGTTGATTGATGGAAGCAATTTTATCCTCAATAATTTTAAGCTCTTCTTCATTTTGGTAAAATATAATGGATCGGTATTGCGAGCCTTTATCTGGTCCCTGACCATTAACTTGATCGACATTTTGAGAACCAAAATATACATCGACTAAGGTAGCAAAACTGACGATCGTTGGATCGTAGTAAATTTCTACTGCTTCTGCATGTCCAGTCCGTCCAGTATTTGAAGACTCATAAGTTGGGAATTTGGTGTGACCACCAGAATAACCTGAGAGAGACTCTTCCACTCCTTTGACGCTTTCATAAACAGCTTCAACACACCAGAAGCATCCAGAGGCAAAGTAGGCCTTGCGCAATCCGTCCTTGGTTATGTCAGATTTTTTATCAGCTATTTGATTGGTAGAACCCTCTTTGCTCTTATTCTGTCCTGTTGCATTGCAACCGATCCCAACTGCTACTAACAACAGCATCGCAATGCTTAAAATGCTTTTAATTTTCATGCTCATCTTTTTCCGTAATTTTATTAACCAATAACTTGAAAACTGATTTGGTGAATCTAACATACTCATTTCTCTCCAAATCAAAACCTATCCATTGATAATGATTGCCAAATGGACATAGGGGAGCGTTAGGCTCTATACCAGAACGCAATTCATAGCTATTTGGTTCTAGTTGGTATTGTTCCATGTCAACTTTTCTCAAATCTTGCTTAGCATTCATTTTAAATTTTTAGACCAGAAACCTTTTGAAATTTCATCATTCTGTTTTATCTTTTAAGTATTTTCCAATAACAATAGCTGATGCGATGGTCAAATAAAAGTGGCCGATTGGTCCAAGAAAAACTGACAATTTCTTCGAAAAAAAATTGATCGGAGCAATGTCTCCATAACCTATTGTTAGCAAACTTATAAAGCTAAAGTAACTCAGGTTTTGAAATTTGGTTTCGCCCGTCCCAATATTCGAAAAAGAATTGGGTTGATAAATTTCTAGAAGTGAATACAAAACCTCCTATGATTCCTAAAATAATAAAACCAGAAAATACACCAGCTAGTATTTCTTTGCCTACTTTTTTAGCATTAATTAAGTCTCGAAAAATAATATAACTAGCACCTAAAAAGTAAAGAGCGAACAACTGCGTCAATATTGATCTCCGTAAATCATTGGCATAAACAAAAAGTAGAAAACACTGAAAAGTCATTGCAAAGGCAAAAGAATACAAGGAGCAAGCGTTTCTACCTTGCTTCATTGTTGAAAAGTATTAGCGGGAATTGTCCAATATGGATTTCTCAATAATATTGAAGTATGCAGTATTCTGGTTTTCTTCTTTGCGGTAGTTTTAACATTGTATTTCAACAACAGAAAAAATATCAAATAAGGTTTTAGTGAAATTATTTTTTCACAGAGCTAAGGCTTTTAGGTTGAGCACTTTCTTGGTTCAGAATTTTGATAACTTGATCAACTGCCATTTTACCATCTTTGGTAGGAAGAACTGGCCAGTCATGCAACATCCCATTTCCGTAGAATACTTCAATTTGAGCACCTTCTTCTAATGCCTTTTGATGAAATAGTTTTTGGTCTGGCATTAAAATATCGTCAGAGGCCATGAACATGTACATGGGAGGAAGTTCAGAAAGATCATTGTAGATTGGAGAAATTGTCGGATCTGCATGTTCCGTATCAATGTCCAACCATTTACCAATTACTATAAGGGCAGGTGGTGCGAGAATTGGATCGACTTCTAAAAGCTCTTCGACCTCTGGGTTTTTTGAACTAAAATCAATGAAAGGCGAAAGTAAAACCAATTGCTTTGGAAGTGTTCTGTTTTCATTTTTCAATCTTACAGCCAGAGACAAGGCAATGTTTCCTCCAGAAGAACCGCCCAATAAAGTGATCTTTTCAGCTGGATATTTTTTAATGGCCTCTTGATAAACAGCATAAACGTTTTGGTAGATGCTAGCCAAATCATGTTCAGGTGTTTTGGGGTAATCGACTACCCACATGGTTTGTTGGCTGTTCTTTGAAATTCTGTTGGCCATAGACCATTGGTATTTCATAGGACCTAGAATAAATGCTCCGCCAGGAAAATAGATGATTAAGTCTTCATTGCATCCATCAACAGGAGTAAGGATTGAAACATCTGATTCACCGATTTTCAAAATTTCATGCTTACAATTTTTATAGATGCCCTGCTTAGGTGTGAAATCATCTTTCTCTCTCTTTTTATCCAAGTGATCACCAATATCTGAAGATTGCCAAAACTTTTTTTCGTTTCTGAGTTTTAGATAAAATTTTACCAGACGATTTTGGAAACTTTGTTTTTCTATGAAATTAGTACCTGTAATACTCGCATTGCTGCTAGCAACTTTTGATTCAGATTCGTTGGCATCGTTTTGAGCGATTGCATTTTGTCCTGAAAGGAAAAAAGATAGAATGGCTATAGTGAAACTATATTTTAGGGCAAGGCCAAATCTGGCCTTAGAGGAATTGTTGTTTTTCATAAAATTGGCGTCTTTAAATAAATGTAAAACTTTGGAGAGTATTACAGCCTACAAAAATAAACAATATTTATGATGCATGAAAGTTTATTAACCGGATATTAGATTTTGGACTTTTATCTACTTATTGAAACTAAAGAAAATTAAAACTAAAGAAAAAGCCTCCTCGCGGTAAGGCGAGGAGGCTTCATTGAAATTTGTTTAAAAATTAGCATTTGTCAATGCTATACAAACTATTGTTGATTTAGTGTTTATTTAATGGCGACCGTATCCTGTCGGGCAAGATGCCAAAACCTGGTACTCTGTTCTTCTTCCACATCCTACTGGAGAAAAATAAACGCCATGAGACTCCATGAAAACATGCCCTCTATTTGATAGGACTACATAATCATGAGGCAATCGTTTAACAATTGATCCAACAGGCGTATCGACGATTCGAACACCGTGTCTTCTTTGCTCATAGAAAACTCCATTGCTGATGTAATACTCACCGCAAGAGGTTCTGATTTCACAAGCATCGTATGGAATACTAATGATTTCAGGAGCGCAATAAGCAGATGGAGCTTGTTCACAGCGATAACCTCTTCGGCTCCTTGTGAAATAATTTCCATCGCAGACATAATAGTTTCGGCCTCTTATGACTTCGACGACTGCATGGCCTGGCAAAAATGATACAAAGCTCCCAATAACATGATTGTGGCGATGGTTCTTATGAACATTGTGTTGATTAGAGCTGTGCCGCTTGTAGCTCGGTCTCCTTGAAGAACTACTACAAACTTGTGCATCTAATGGCACATTGCTGATGAACAACAAAGCACAGATCGCAAAAAGAAAATTTTTCATTATTGATAATTTAACTGGTGAACAAATTGTTTAAATGTTGAATCCAGTAAATCATAAATCCCTGACTGTTCTTCTGCAGAAGAGTTGTTTTGACAAAGGTTTTTAAGTTTGGTTTATTTGTCTAGTAGTTTTAAATATTAATTTTTTCAATAAAATATAATTGTAGGCAATTGATGAGCGGATTGTGTTTGAGCTAATGGTTCAGCTCCTAAGTTCTTGACAGTATAAATACTGCGCTGCCTTGAAGGATTCCTCCATTATATGAAACTAAGGTCGGAGATTCTCACTTTCGCTGGGGACAGGCCTTGGCCTTGATCAATGAAAAACTATTTCGTTTATTTCGATCAGAAACTTATGATCTTAACAACTGGGAATGGTTTGGAAATTATTTAGCTTTGGGCTTTTTAAAGGGAAAGAAGAATGAGCTTATTGATTGAAGGGGTGTTGATGGGGGTTTTCTTGAGCGTAATGACTGGACCAGTTTTTTTTGCTCTTGTGGAATTGGGCATAGAAAAGGGCTTTTGGGCCGGAATATCTTTGGCTGTAGGTGCTTGGTTCAGCGATATGCTTTATATTTTGATGGTTTATTTTGGCCTTTCCTATTTTGCTAATAATTCGGCTTATCAAATTTACATTGGTCTATTGGGTGGAATTGTTTTGATTGTGTTTGGATTGGTTTCAATTATAAAGAAACCGAAGAAATTGGCAGAAGAGCAACTGAGTGCAAAAAATTATGGTGGTTTTTTCTTGAAGGGGGCGGCAATCAATGTGCTTAATCCTTTTATATTTATTTTTTGGGGAGGAATTATCAGTCAGCTATCTGAAAGGGGGGCTGGTTTTTCAGAAGGTCTGGGTTATCTAGCGATGATCCTAATTACTGTTGGGTTTACTGATGTATTAAAAGTGTATTCGGCTGACAAAATCAGAAATTATATGACAGCCAAAAGATTTTTCTATATGCGATTGGTTGCAGGATGTGGATTAATTATTTTCGGCCTGGTACTTATTTACAAAGTATTGATCTAAATTTTCAAAACTAGAATTTGTATTTTTTTATACCTGATATTGGTTGGGGAAAAAATAACCATCCCGTGATCGCAGTCAGGGCAGGCTTCTGATTGGGTATAAGGGAGTTTTCGGTTCCCAAACCACTTCGATGTTAGTCTAATTACTCAGATTGTAATTTATAATGCTCTGTTTAAAAAAATAGAGAAATGAAAGCCATTTTATCGCATTAAAAACTCATTTGAATGTTTTATTTACTGTAGGTAAATCATTTAAACCAACTGGGACGTAATTAATAAAGTAATATGCTTGAATGACTGACAAGGATTTTCTTATTTTTACAGAAGATTCGCGTTAGGGATATGTAGGGAGCGCCCGAAGGAAGCTGTGCGCAGCACCGAAACGAAGTGTAGCCCGGAGCAGCCCGCCCGAAGGGAACGCCCAAATAAGAATGAAAAAATAATAATAATGAATAAAAATATTTCAATAAAATCAGCTGACAACATTAGAATTTTGGCAGCTGCGATGGTAGAGAAGGCTTCATCTGGACATCCGGGGGGGCCAATGGGTGGTGCAGATTTTATGCATGTACTGTATACCGAATTTATGAATTACGATCCAGATGATATGAGCTGGCCTTGGAGGGATCGTTTCTTTTTGGACGCTGGTCATATGTCTGCCATGCTTTATGGCTCTCAATGTTTATTGGGAAACTACACTTTAAAGGAAGTGGCAAATTTCAGGCAGTGGGGAAGTCCAACGCCAGGGCATCCGGAATTGGATGTAGAAAGAGGCATTGAAAATACTTCTGGTCCTTTGGGATTGGGCCATGCTTTTGGTGTTGGAGCGGCCATCGCAGAAAGATTTTTAGTCGATCGTTTTGGAAAAAACTTTGAGCACAAAACCTATCTGTATATTTCTGATGGTGGTGTTCAAGAAGAAATTTCACAAGGAGCTGGAAGGATAGCAGGTTACTTGGGATTGGGGAATATCGTGATGTTTTACGATGCCAACGACATTCAGCTTTCTACAGAAGTTGATGTGGTGACGAGTGAAGATACTGCTAAAAAGTACGAGGCTTGGAATTGGCATGTGATGACCATTGATGGGAACGATCACGATGCGATTAGAAAAGCAATTAAGGCAGGGAATGCAGAAAAAGACCGTCCAACTTTGATCATCGGAAAGACCGTTATGGGACTTGGGGTGAAATTGGAAGATGGTTCAAAGTATGAAGGGAAAGTTGAATTGCATGGAAAGCCATTGGGTAAGTCGAGTGCATCTTTTGAGGCAACCATTAAGAGTTTGGGCGGTGATCCGAATGATCCATTTCAGGTTTTTCCTGATGTAGCGAAATCCTATGAAAAGGTGTTGAAGAAGAAGAGCGCTGCAGCGAAGAAACGAAAGGAAAAAATTAAAAAATGGGAAGCGACTCATAAGAAAGAGGCAAAAAAGATAAAAGACTTTTTCAATAACAAATTGCCAAAAATTAATTGGGAGAAAATAGAGCAAAAGCCGAATGATGCAAGTAGAAACTCTTCTGCTACAGTTTTGGCACATTTTGCAGATAAGGTTGAAAACATGATTGTCGCTTCGGCGGATTTGTGTAACAGCGATAAGACAGAAGCCTTTTTGAAGAAAACCACAGTATTTAAAAGAGGCGATTTTTCAGGAGCATTTCTACAAGCAGGTGTAGCGGAATTGACGATGGCAGCTCTTGCAACTGGCATGTCTTTGCATGGCGGAGTTATTCCAGTATGTGCGACCTTCTTTGCTTTTTCTGACTATATGAAACCTGCGATTCGAGTTGCAGCATTGATGGAACAGCCTGTTAAATTCTTATGGACACATGATGCCTTTAGAGTAGGGGAGGATGGGCCAACACATCAACCTGTTGAGCAAGAAGCGCAGTTGAGGTTGATGGAGAAGTTGAAGAACCATGCTGGTAAGAACAGCTTCTTGGCTTTGCGTCCTGCGGATGCACATGAAACCACCATTTGTTGGAAAATGGCGCTTGAGAATACGGATACTCCAAGTGGTTTGATCTTGTCGAGACAGAACATTCAGGATCTTCCAGCTAAAGGGAAGAATGGCAATCGCTTTAAGGATGCGATGAATGCTGAGAAGGGTGGTTACATTGTTCAGGATTGCAAAGGAACGCCCGATGTGGTCTTGTTGGCGAATGGATCTGAAGTAGCAACTTTGGTTGAAGGAGCTGTAAAGCTAGAAAAGGAAAAGGGATTGAAAGTTCGAATCGTATCGATTCCATCTGAAGGATTGTTTAGAAGTCAAAGCAAAGGATACCAAAGAAAAGTATTGCCAGATGCAGTGCCGAGGTTTGGTTTAACTGCAGGTTTGCCGGTTACTTTAGAAGGATTGGTTGGTGCCAATGGAACTGTTTGGGGCTTGGATCATTTTGGATACTCAGCGCCATATACGGTCTTGGATAAGAAATTTGGTTTTACTGCAGATAATGTTTGTAAACAAGTATTGAAGATTTTGAAGGGGTAGGAAGGAGTACGCTTCGCTGTTGGTCCGCTCGGCTTCGCCATTGCTATTGGTACGCTTGCCTTTGGCTTAGCTTTTGGTACGGCTGAAATTTTTCTGCAAAAAATATTGCCTGTTGGATTTTGCTAGCAGAAATATTTTACTATTCTTGAATAAAAGCTGTTAAGCTAAGTGAAAGCCTTTAGCCATTGGCCGTTGGTTTTTTGCTAGCAGAAATGTTTTACTATACTTGAATAAAAGCTTTTAAAATAAAAAAGGAGAATCCATTTATGGATTCTCCTTTTTTATTTTGTTATTGGTTTTATTACTAGGTTATAGATATTAGCATCCACATCCAGCCAACGGCTAAAGGCCAATAGCCAAAGGCTTATTCCTCATAGATCAAATCCGCCCAGATCAACAAATGGTCAGAGCTGGCTTGATTGTTTGTTAAATATCCCAAATCATCAGAACTGGCTGGCCAGAAACAGCCAGAATCGAGCACTTCCAGGTCTTTGGATGGAATGATGTAATCGATTCTTAGACCAAAGAAAGAGGTGTCGAATTGGGGATCGCCTTGATCTCCACTTGATTGGTTGTGTTCTGTGCCGCCAGCACTTGCAGGGACTTTATCACCTGTTGTTATATCGCTGTTTACATTTGGATGATTCAATAATTGTAAGATTGCGTCATCTGCACTGTCTCCATCTACTGGGTCAGCGTTTAAATCTCCCATTATTACAAAACTTTTGTCAATTGCTAAACCTCCGCTTTGGCCATTGTCGTCAACGAGGTACTCGCTGTTTGAAATATAGTCGGCAAACAATCTTATTTCATCGTGGTTTCTTAGACCGTTTCTGTCTTCTGCTCCGTCAAATACTGGTGGTGTAGGGTGAGAAAGCAGGACGTGAATAAATTCTCCTGGTTCAACTTCAACTGGAAGGTCGATGTGATTTTTAGAAGAGACTCTGAAAACATCGAGTACTTCATCAGGATAATAACTGTCCCCATTTGGTTTTACAGGTAGGCTTGCATCAGGCATGTCTTTCCAAAGAAAATTTTGGAAGCTTCGGAGATTTTCTACATCGATTCGATATTTGGATAAAAGTGCAAAGGCGTATTGTCCGGGGAATTCGCCAAAACCGTAAGCGTCATTTGGTAGAGAAATGTTGCCACTGGAATTGAGATCGATTTCACTGAGAACTCCTGTATTGGAAGGAACGGCATAAGCATAGGGATACTCGATTGCTTGGGCTCCATTGTGTTCCATTGCTAAATAATTGTTTTGAAAAAGGTCCAATGCTTCACCATTCTCATCATAGTCAAATTCCATTAAAGCGAGAACGTCAGGGCGAACCCTTTGAATAATTTCTGCCACTTTATTGATTTGGTCGCTGTCCGAATTACCCAAGTTGGTTATTAGTTGTCCTTCAATGCTTCTAAACAATGCGACATTGTAACTTGCAAACCTGATGGTATCTTTGAAAAGTACCTGCATGGTATCGATGATGCTTACGTCCATCGTGTCATTCATCATTTCAATGATCTCCTCGTCCATATGTTCTGGGTCGTCCTTACAGGTTCCGAAGACAAAAATGCAGAAGGTTGAGATTATGCAAGCGTAAAAAAGGACAGATTTATAGCTCATATTTTTAATGTTGTCGATTGATGTTCTTTATACCTTAAACTTTAAATACTAGAATTTATGTGCTAAATACATTTTTTAGTATTATTTTGACTTATAAATATAATCTTTTGGCTTTCATTTTTAGTAAAATGCATTTCATTCTTGTAGACTGAGTGGCTCAAAAGGTTTGTTTGGTCCAAAAATGGACGGAATGTGGGAAGAATTTGGTTCAAGAATGTGTTAATTTGTTCAACATTTTATTATTAAATGAAATTTGTAAAATAAATTTTAACAGTATTAAGGAACACAAAATCTATTTCTGTCCGATTTGAAATTAGGTTTTTCTTTGAAAAAAGATTTACGTAAAAAAGCAAATATTACCATTAACCTAAAGAATAAAATTCGAAATCATGAAAAAATCATCCTTGTTATTCTTATTGATTCTGGCTCCAATATTTCTGATGTCGCAAGTTAAAGTGCTTGCTCCAAATGGAAATGTTGTGATGGGATCAACTGAAGCAAACCCGACCGCAAGTGAGAAATTAGATATCAGAGGTTCAATCCTTGTAAAAGATCATTTTAAATCCATCGGACCATACGGAAAGCAATTGATCATGACGATAGATGGACTTGGAGATTTTGTGATGAATAGAGATGCATTGGACAACTTTGGAGGGAAAGCTTCAGGATCTATTTTTTGTGTTGGAGCCAATAGAATTTTTGATGTAAGAAATAGTGCCAATCAATACATGTTTAGGGTGAGAGAAGCTGATGGCTACGTTGGAATTGGTACAAATAATCCTATGCAGAAATTGCACTTGGCAAGTGGTAATGCTGCAAAACCAGGTGGAGGGATGTGGATTGCTACCAGTGATAAAAGAAGCAAGAAAGAGATTGCTCCATTTACCAAAGGTTTGGAAACATTGAGTTTAATCAATCCTGTTTCTTATCAATACAATGGTCGTTTTGGAACGAATGCTGATGACCAAACTCACATTGGCTTAATTGCGCAGGATGTTGCTAAATATGCACCAGAAATGGTCATTGAAAATACTTACAAAGAGATCGCTTCTAGTTACAAAGATGAAACAGGAACTGTTGAAGAAGTACTTTCAGAAGAATCATTCTTATCGGTTGATCCTTCAGAGTTGACTTATATTTTAATCAACTCTGTCAAAGAGCAACAAAGTTTGATTGAAAAGCAACAAGCCTCCATTGAGGCGCTACAAGTTGAAGTGGAAAGACTAAAAAACCAAAATCAAGCGGATAAAGGGATTGGGCTAAATCTATTTGAATCGGAAAAAGCATTTGTAAAACAAAATGTTCCCAATCCGTTTTCAAAAAGCACACGCATCGAATATTTCTTGCCAGAAAACAGCCAAACTGCCAGTATCAAAGTCTTTGATTTGACTGGCAAGGAGTTGAAATCTGTTGATTTGACCAATAAAGGTAATTCTCAAATAGAATTGGATATGGAAAATTTGGTCAATGGTTTATATCTGTATTCTTTAGTGGTTGATGGTAAAATAATTGATTCTAAACAGATTGTTTTAGAATAACCATAATAAAAGCAAAGAGAAAGCAAAGAAGAAGCAAAGAGAAAGCAAAGAAGAAGCAATTTTGAATTGAATCGTTTCTGATAAAATAACTACCTCTTGTGGACAATTATGGTCTACAAGGGGTTTTTTTATGCAATTGAATTCCTTTTTTGTCGAATTACTAAGTTTTTAGTTTCCCATTGTTATTTTTGCCATTCGAAAAACCAAGCATTTGTGGAAAATCTCAGCGTTATAGAAAAAATTTCAAAGTCTTTAAATTCGACTAAAAAGTTAGTAAAGAATGCCTATGACTGGATTGGCTTTCTTCCCAAAGTCCGTCCTTCAAAAACTTTTATTCAAACACCCAATCCAGAACCACCAGATTACAATGATTTGGACTGCTGGGCTGTTCATCCCAAAGCTCCAAGAAAATCAGTTTTGGTTCCACAGAATTGTGGAGCTGTAAACGCCCAAGAAACTGCAGAAGCAGATGTTTTCTTTATCCATCCAACCTCCTATTTTGGAAAAGAAAATTGGAATGCCGCTTTGGATTTCCATTCGGCCAATGAATTCATTGATGAACTCACAATTCCATCTGAAGCAACCGTATTTAATGGTTCGGCGAAAATCTATGCTCCCAGATATCGACAAGCTACTTTCTTTGCTTTTTTGGAAGGGGGGAACAATAGTCGAAAGTCCCTTGAGTTGGCCTATGAAGATGTAGAAAGAGCCTTTCAATTCTATCTAGATAACTACAACAACGGTCGTCCATTTTTTATTGCTGGACATAGTCAAGGAACGGTACATGGACTGCGTTTGTTGGAAGAGCGAATTGAAAACAATAAGGAGCTTTTTGATAAAATGATAGCCGCTTATCTGATCGGATTTCAAATTCCAAGTGATAAATTCGGAGTTAGTTTAAAAAACATAAAGAGGGCAACAAAAGCCGATGATCTTCATTGTGTGATTGGGTATGATACCTATTCTATGACTGGAAATCCAATTGCTATTTTAGATAAATGCGAACATTGGTATCCGGCAATAGATGAAGGACATTGGCAAAAAAGGGTGGGGAAGAAACCCGTTAGTATCAATCCAATAAGTTGGCGATTAGACGAGGCCATTACTGATAAAAGCCAAAGTCTTGGTGCGGTTTGTTTGAACATAGACAGGGCACAAAAGATCCAATGGGAATTGTTTAGTAAGCCAGATAAGATTGGTTTGAATACCCTTGGTTTAACTGCTCCTATAAAAAATGAAATTGCTGCTCAAACACGATCATCGGGTTTTTTACATGCTGAAATTCCTGATTTGCCACATTTTAGATTTGGTGTAATGCCTCGAGGAAACTATCATAACTTTGATTATTCTCTTTTTTATATGGACTTGCGTAAAAATGTTCAAGATCGCCTGGATGCCTACCTGAAAACTGTATGAGTAGAGTTTGGCTAGTTGTCCTTTTGTTGTTTGTTAGCTGTATGGTAACTCGAAATAAAAAAGGAAACAGTATAGAGCTAAATGATGGGTGGGAATTTAAGCAAAAAGGAGCATCTGAATGGTTTGCTGCAAAGGTTCCAGGAACTGTCCATACAGATTTGTTGGAACATGATTTGATTCCCGATCCATTTTATAGAAACAATGAAGACAGCATTAAATGGGTTGAAGAATCAGAATGGGTTTACAAATACGAATTTGAGCAAATCAATCGAAAAGGGAACTACGAATTAGAGTTTGAAGGATTGGACACTTATGCTGATGTTTATTTAAATGGTGAATTGATTCTCAATGCTGACAATATGTTTCGTCGTTGGATGGTGGATGTTTCTTCCTTGTTACAAGATCAAAATGAATTGCAAATAGAATTTCATGCTCCTGTAAATCATGCGCTTCCTTTTTACAATGCACTCGATTATAAACTCCCAGCTTCGAATGATGTTGGTGAAATTAAAACCAGTGTTTTTACAAGAAAAGCTGGTTATTCTTATGGCTGGGATTGGGCGCCTAGAGCAACAACTTCCGGGATTTGGCGACCTGTTAATTTAGTGAATTGGAGGGAGGCGATTATCCGTGATTTTCAAATTTATCAGAAATCTCTTAGTGATGAAAAAGCTGAAATATTATTGGCTTTAGAGATAGAATCGGACAAAGAGCAAGAAGTGGTGATCTCTGTTGAAATGGATGATCCAATCAAGATCGAAGAGATCCAGCTAGTTCCTGGTAAAAATATTGTTGAAATTCCAATCAGTATTTCCGATCCGAAAAGGTGGTGGCCCAATGGATTGGGTGAGCCATTTCTTTATGACATAATTGTAAAATTATTTGTTGACAATGCCATCGAGGATTCCAAAACGGAGCAATTAGGATTGAGGACAGTGGAATTGGTTCGTGAAAAAGATCAATCTGGAACAGCATTTTATTTTAAAGTAAATGAAGTTCCTGTATTTATGAAAGGAGCTAATTATGTTCCCGCTGATGTTTTTATGCCACGAGTCGATGAAGAAAAATATTCTGACATTATCGAATCAGCTGTGGATGCCAATATGAACATGCTGCGTGTTTGGGGTGGTGGCATTTATGAATCGGATGCTTTTTATGATTTGTGTGATGCAAACGGTTTATTGGTTTGGCAGGATTTTATGTTTGCCTGTTCAATGTATCCTGGTGATTCAGCATTCTTGGAAAATGTTCGTTTGGAAGCGATAGACAATGTGAAACGTTTGCGCAACCATCCTTGTATAGCTTTGTGGAATGGGAACAATGAAGTTGAGGTGGCTTGGAACAATTGGGGCTGGAAAGATGGCAAGGATATGAATGATGAACGGAGGGCAACAATTTGGAATGATTACAAAAAGATATTCGATGATATTTTACCAACGGTGATTAAAGAGCAAGATCCCGATCGATTTTATACACCAACTTCTCCCTTGAGCAATTGGGGGACAGCGAAGAATTTCAATCACCACAGCATGCATTATTGGGGTGTTTGGCATGGCGAAGATTCTTTCGAAAAATTTAATACCAATGTCGGTCGATTTAACTCAGAATATGGATTTCAGTCTTTTCCAGATATGAAAAACATCGAAAGTTTTACGGTTAAAGGAGATCGCTCTTTTGATTCGGAAGTAATGCAGAAGAGACAGAAAAGCTACAAAGGCAATGGTTTGCTTTTTGATTATATGGATCGTTGGTACAAACGTCCCAAGGATTTTGAATCTTTTCTGTATGTCAACCAATTGTTGCATGCCAAAGGAATGAAAATGGCGATAGAGGCACACAGATCGCAGCGTCCGCATTGCATGGGAACCTTGTACTGGCAACTCAATGATTGTTGGCCTTCAATTTCTTGGTCAGGTATTGATTATTATGGCAATTGGAAAGCGGCGCATTATCAGATAAAAGAATCGTTTGAGAATCTTTCTTTGTTTGTGAATAAAGTACAAGTGGATAGTCTTGCTTCCTTAGAGGTTTATTTTTTAAATGACCATTTGGATGAAAGTAGTGGGGCATTGCAGGTCGAATTGATTGGTTTGGATGGAGTTGTTAGAGCAGCAAAAGATTTTACGGTAAAAGCAAAACAGAATGCCAGTACTCGGATTTTGACAATGCCACTTTCTGATTGGATAATTGAGGAAGATTCTAGCGAGGTGTTTTTTAGGTTTAACTATGTATCGAAAGCCAATGAGTTGATCGAATACAATTATTTTCTTGCTCGTGAAATGAATTTAAAGCTTCCTCAATCGGTTGATTTTACAGAGCAAATAAGCAAAGAGATAGATGATTATTGGATTGAAATAGAAGTGGATAGTTTTGCGAAAAATGTTTATTTGCAGTGTGATTGCAATGGAAATTTTTCAGATAATTTTTTCGACATGGTTCCCAAAGAAAAAAGAAAGATTCGGTTTGAACCAGCAGAAGATAAATGCAATTTTAGAAAGGGCTTTCGGGTGAGGTCTTTAGAGAGCAGCTTTTTTGAGGAGGAGAAAGAGCGTAAATGAATAAGAGAGAAATGACTAGGGGATAAAATCAAAGTGTAAAAATCAAAGTGTAAGAACCTAAAAGTCCTCAGACTTCGACCAGTCAGAATCATTGGAAGAGTGGAATGGTTTCCAGTTAAGGCTTCGTCCATTCTTTTTGAAACGCCATTTGTTTTTGAAAATTATATAGAAGAAGCTTGCGTAAAATATAAGAATCAATAGAAAAGTAAGTACCAAGGTCCAAAGCATTTTTTCAAACAATTCTTCATGGCTTAAATGTTCATTTTCGGAAAATGCCAATTGATTAGCCTTGTCATCAATGCTTCTTAGTCCTGGACTTCCCATTCCCAATTGCAATTCCCAATTTGAATAGTTGGAGCTGGGGTCATTCCATATTCTTTGGTAGGTATAAGCTGTATCGATGTTAGCTAAACGCTCTGTGAGATCATATGAAATAGAGTCGACAAGCAGAGAATTGTTGTCGTAAATTTTTATGGTTTCAATGACTGAATGAATACCAAAGGGTAAAACAGGATGGCTGTTTATTAACTGAATTTTTGGATTTTTTAGAGAAAGAACAAGGTATTGCTTTGGAGCAATCCAAATACTGTCTTCAATTTTCACAAAACTATTGAGGTCTTCAATTTCCCAGCCGGCTAAGCAAATTTTACTTTTACTATTGTTGTACAACTCGATCCAGTCCCCAGGTGCCCCTTCGACTTTGTTTAATCCACTTATTTCATTGACCCAAACCTTTTTTTGATAATCACTGTCTCCAGTTATTTTAGAAAAATTGGCTGTTAAAAATAAACTGTCAGAACCATTGGCAATGTCTAACACTCTTAAGGGGTGATTGCCCCATCCTTCAAATCTGTAATGGCGATTTGCTTTGCTGCTGTATTCAATGGGAATGTTTTTGAAATACTTGCCCGTGAATCCATCTTTTACAGGATTGCCTTGAATGAGAACATGGCCAGCTTCAGGTGGATTGACTTTTATTCCAACATGAAACATTCCATCAAGTCCAAATTCTTTTTTGAGATGTTTTATTAAATACTTAGGTCTTTTTCTCGCGAATGTTCTGATTTTTTCAACACTGATTTTCCAAACTATTGGTCTGATTTTTTGACGTTTCAAGTGTTGATCAATTTCACCACTTAACAAATTTTCAAACTCGTCTATTTTGGCAACGACAGAATCTTGATGCAATGCGGTGTTTAAAAGATGGCAAGTCTGCGTAATGAATTCATTCTTCTTCTTTTTATTGATCAGTAATTTTCTTAAGAATAAAGTACTCCATTCTGGATTGTACCATTCTGTTTGTTCAGGACTTAAACAATCATGCAGGTAGTTGTAGCCGTATGGCCTGGTCCAGCCAAAGCCGAGGTCGGTGTCATAGAGGATCCATCTGAACTTTCCATCTAGTTGATCGCTTCTCCAAAATCTTGTATTGCCGCTTTCATCTTCGTTTGCTAGGTAAATTTGAAGGATTCTGTAATTGAAGTAGTTTCTGACATCCATGAGCTTTTCAACCACTTCGACTCTTGAATCTTTTCGGAAATCAAGCTTTTTGAATAGGTTTCTTAACTGGTTGAATGTGCTGTCACTTCCATGTTCCAAATAGGCGTTGCCCTGCAGCAAATCGAGATTGGTTGAATCGAGTTTGTAGTTGTCTTGAAGGAATTCTTCGTTTATCTTTTCTCTGAGATTAAAAACGCCCCAGTATTCTCCGTTCATAAACAGATGAGTTGGTTCGTATGCTTGAAAGTCAAGTCCAATTGCTCCAGCCAATTTACCTGAAAGCGCATCTCTAAATCGAGTGGAATGGTGATCATTTCCTGAAGTCCTTAGAACAAGAGATTTGAACTTTTTAATTTTTTTATCCTTGAATATTTTATACTTAAAATTCTTTTTGGCGTATTCCTTTCGTGAAAGCAATCTCAAAGATTTCTCAGTATGGTTTCGACTCATTCCACCGAATAGTTTGACACCAGCAGGCTGATTCAAGGCCAATTCTTTATCTGCCGTGAAATGCTGGACTAGGGCTGGATATTCCCAATCGCGCCAGTAATTTGCGCCATCATAAGGAAAGGTGTCTTTGGCAGCAATTCCGCTGACATAAATTCCGATGGTTGGATCCCAAAGATGCATGGGTTCTGTAGCCAAACTGGTAACAGCGAGATTTGTATTAAAATCGACGAAATAGGATTGGGTGAAAGTAGTGTCTGAAAATTGGCCGTCGTGAAAGGGACGAATGGTCAATACAGTCGTTTTCCAAATAGCAATGCTGTCCTTATATAACTTGCTTTTTGAATATGGGAACGATCCGTCCAGTGTATAGTACAAACTGTCAAAGTCTGAATCAATTTTTACCGAAATATTTCCAGTATAAAAACCCGATTCATGTGAACAAACCAAATGCTCTTGAGACAGCAAATTTTGCCATGAAATCAATAGCATAAGTAGGCTGTATAGGCTCAAAACTTTTCCATTAGATTTCAGCCAAAGAGCAAAACCTTTCAGGGTGAGTAGATATAGCCGAACCAATTTCATAAATAGTTTATCAATACAGAAAAGCGGCAAAATTTTTGTGGTTAGAAAGATGCCAATAAATTGGTAGACCTTATCTTAACCAACATAAATTTAATCTTTTTTGAGCAGAACATTTCAAAAAAATAGCACAAGACAATTTACATTTACCTGTTTGTTATACAGTTTTATTCTCATTGTCGTATTTTCCTGTTCACAAACTGAGCAGAAAACACCAGATTCCAGTGGTGAAGCTAAGGTGAAAGTGGGAAAAGAGACGGGTGAAATTTCAAGCAATAAGGATAACAAAGATGTGTCTTCGCCAATCATGTCTTTTAAGGCATTCGATTTCTCAAACTTTGATTTTTTAGTTCCAATTTCATCTGCTGACAAAGACAGAATCAAAGAATGTCAATATATGGGGCCGAGAATGTCAAGCAAAAGCTTTGAACCCAATCCTGCCTTGGATTTTTTCAACGAAAATTCGGATGATCAATCGTTCAATGGTTTCATGATGAGCAATGGAGATGCCCTGTTGCTTTCAATGCATAATTTTCAATCGAAGCCAGAAGTTTTATACATAGGTTTAAGGGGGCTCGACGAAGGGATTCACAGTTCGCCGATTAGTTCAAGACTTTTGGAAAGGACGAGTAATCAAAATACAACGGTGGTTTTACCAGATCCATATTATATCAGAACCCAAGAGCATGGTTTAGAACAATCTCAATTGGTCAGCATGTGTATGGAAAGACTGTATCCTGAAAAGCGCTTTGTTGAAAAAAAATGGCCGCAGTTTGATTCTGGAAATGCGTGGAATTTCACGAAAAAACTCTTTGAAGAAATTAATGAGGTGGTTATTGTGTCGCATGTAAATGGTGCTGCACCGAGGAATCAATTTTTGGAGTTGGACAAGAACATTGATAAAAAAGTGCCTTATGATTATACACCGACAGATTTAAAAAACTTCATTTCTAATTATAAATTTATTCATCCAGAGGTTGATAAAATAACTGGATTGGTGGACATTGAAACGAACTACCGAACCGATTATAATTTGATGATTCTAGCGATGTTTTTGAAAACAAAGGTCATGAATGATGAAAGTAAATTTTATCAATCTGCCTGTAATTCCAGGGCGGTGACAACCATAGAAAATCATTTGCGTTTGATAAAAATGTTGGAGCTGAAAGGAACGCGTTTAGAGAATGGAGTTATCCGTTATTCCAATGAAATGGGAAATATTCAAATGGACATTATTGGACTGAAAAAGAACAACGATATAAAAGTGAACGAAGTTGCAATGAATAAATATGCGCCTTATAAGGACATGGTGGTTTCAGGATTTAAGCAGCTGACTTTGAATTCAACAAACGTCGTTAAATACGGAATTGATGAATATTTAACAAATAGCAAAAATGATTAGTGGCTGTATTGACGGAGTGGAATCGAATAATAAAACTCAATCAAGCCTTCTAATGTAGGCTCTGCTAAAGGTGTTTTTTATAGTCCGGAGTTTACTTTTTGCGGTAGATTCATTTTTAAATGGACCAGCGAAAATCAAATATCTTTGATTCTTTCCAAATATTTTCTCGTCTGGAATCCAAATCATTTCACAAGGCAAGCCCAATTTTTTTAAGCTGATAAACTCTGCTTCTGCCTTTTCTTTGGTCTTAGGCTGAGCGCATTTAATGATGTATTGATTTTTGAAAGTCTCCCATTTTACTTTACCAGCGGCATTTGGTTTTACTATTGCCTTTGTTTTTGCCTTTGCTTTTGATTGAAGGGCAGAAGCAACTTTGGCGGCCTCTTTTGGTCTTATTTCTTTTGTTTTTGCACTTTGGTTTTCTCCTTTAGGTTGAGAGAGCTCTGGAGTTTTTTGAGTCTTAGCCTTCTCCATTTTAATCGCCGTCTTTCCTTTGTTAATCGGCTCAGGTTTCGCTTGAGCAATCACTTCCTGTACATCCTTTGTTTTTTCAGGATTGTTTGTTTTTACAACTTGCTCGCTGAGGTTCTTTTCTGTGTTCGATTTCCATTTGGCCCAACTAAGCGAGGTGGGTTTTTTGTTTTCCTTGAAAGTCTTTTTTTGTGCAAATAGTAAGTGGTCAAAATATTCGAAATTCAGATCGGTGATTATTTTTTGCTTGGCAACAAATTCTTTGAGGTTTTTGTCTTTGCTTTCTGCTTTACTGAAATCCCCAAAAACATTTACTTCCCAATCGTCACCAATGTCTTCAAAAGCAATTCCTTTGCTGTCTTGTAAAATGATACTTCCTTGGTCTAAAAGCTGTTCTTTTAAAATGGTAAATGCCTCCCCAGCTATCTTTTGTTTATCAGATTTCAGATAGACAATTTTATTCTCATGATTGTTTAGAAAATGAACCAGTCGTAAATCATTAATCAACTGATTGTTTGACAAATCGTGTGAAAAATAGAATAGGTTTTTGGTGCTGAGATCCAGTGGGCTTTCGAAAGTTATTTGAAAGGCCTGTGCAGTTTGTTCAGGGTCCTTGTTGCCAAGTTCTATAGGGTTACCAAAAGGATCGAGGTCGAGGTATTTCAAGTTCAATACCCTCGCATCAATCCAATGCAATTGGAGTAAAATTTCTGAAACCATTTCAGAATGGGTGTTGGTATTTTGTGATTTGTATGGGTCTGCATTTTCAGCAAGCTTGAGCATGAAATTTTCTTTCTGCTTTTTGTCTGCTTTTTTTTGATTGGGAATTTGTCCGAGCATTTCTGCACTGGCTAAAATGTAATTTTGGCAGTTTGGGAAAAAGTGAAAGGTGTTAAAAAAATCATTTCCACTAAAAGGAAAAAACAAAGACATTGAATCGCTTAATCTGAAAATTTGAGCTCTTTCAGAAAAGTCGTGCAAGGCATTTAAGTGCTTTGGACTCTCAAGAGCTTTTGGTGTTCTAGCATCCTTAAATGATTCAATAAATTGCGATAAAGCGGGATCAAGCACAGCCTTATCAGCATCATTACGCTCTGATTTGAGTACGGATTGATTTTGCCCGCTAGAAGTTTCATTGCAGGAAATCACAGCTAAACACAACACAATGGTTATTAAAGAAAAAAACAATGTGTATGTGCTTGGTGAAATGTTTTTGTTATAATTAGTTTTTTCCAAGACAACATAAATATAACAAATACTGGGCACAGGGGCAAAATCTTTCAAACTCTAATCGGATAAAAAAGGTTAAAAAGAATACTTAGTCTTGTATTCTTCAATCAACTTGAGATATTGAATGTCTCCGAAGCCGTACCATTCCTGCCATTCTAAAAGGGCTTTAACAATTGCTTTATCTGATTTTATACCAGAATTAAGCAAGTCCTTTATTTTTGATTCGATTTCATTTAATTCATTTTTTTTGGATATTTTTCGTCTGAAATGTGCTTTTAATGCAGGAATAAGGTAGGGAAATTTGGAATTTTCAAACTGAAGTTTTCGTCGAAGTGGAAAGGTTTCATTGTCTTTAACTGTATGTTGATCTTTGCAATAAGTCAACCAAAAATCATTGGCATATTGCAAGTCTGATTTGTTTAACTGAATTGCTTTTAACAATAAGTCGGGAAACATTTTGTGATCTAATTCGCCCAAGCCGAGTAGTTTGTCGCTGAAATCGAATTTTCCGACACAAACCAAGAATATTTTGTTTTTACCGAGCCAGTTGTTTAGTAAATAAGAGAGCAAAGCAATCAAGTTGACCTGACAAAACAGATCGTATTCGAACCATAAAACAAGCTTAGGATATTCATTGAAATTTGTAATCAGTTTGAAATGTGAAATGGTTTTTTCATTGTATTCACTTTCACTTATTTGATATCGACTTTTAAAGAATGCTTTTCTGATTTTAAGGAATTCTTTTGATAAAATTTGAGGATGCAAAGGGCCTTCGCAGAGCATTTCATTCCAAACGCTATAGGTGCCATTTATCTTCGCCGCAGTTAATTGATGCAAAGCGCTTTCACCATTGCAAATGTGTAAAGTTTTACCAGCCTCCTGCATATTCCAGACTGATCTTTGGATTACTTTCTTTTAGCATGAAATATTTGTATCGATTGATTTGTCTTAAATGTAAATAGTCATGTGCCAACCAATTGTGCAGTAAATATTCTCCACTTATTTCACCGAAATGTTGATGACCAACAGCATTTTTTAAGGAGGCTTCATTTACAGTATTTAACCACATAATCGATTGCGAGCGTTCCCACATAAACTTCTCAAGAAAGGTGTTGTAATCCCATTTTATATAGGCTCTGCTCATAACCCATCTTTCAGGATCGATGGGTGCGAAAGGAGTATTTGGACTGCGTAAAACGTGTCTGATTCTAGCTCTGAAATCTTCTCTTTCCTCATCATACAAATGGCAGACTATTTCATGCAGACACCACTTCTCAGGCGCTGGTCTCCAAAGCTGTTCTTCCTTTGATAAGACTGAAAGTTCTGCTTGAAAAAGAAGTCGGTTGTGCTCTAATTTTTTTATTAACTGTTTTACCATTAAATTTATTCGTTCTCTAAAATCTAGGGTCTAATATCTAAAATCTAATTCAATCTATGAATTCTTCTTTGATTTTTTTTCTAATTGTTGGGATAGCAGTTTTTGAATTTCTGTTTTCTTCCTACTTGGCTTGGTTAACTTCCAAAAGTTGGAAGACCACTGTTCCAGAAGCGCTCAAAGAAATTTATGATGAAGATAAATATAGCAAAGCTCAGGAATATTCTAAAGCCAATAAACAAATTTCAAGAATCAGCAGAGCAATAGGATTTACAGGGTTGATCTTGTTTTTGGCTTTTGGTGGATTCGCTTGGTTGGATGATTGGGTCAGAAGCATAACCGATCATCCTATTTTAATGTCCTTATTGTTCTTTTGGGTCTTATCAATTCCCAATGAAATCATTAGCATTCCATTTTCATTGTATCGAGTATTTGTAATTGAAGAACGATTTGGTTTTAATAAAATGAATTTATCCACTTTTATTTTGGACAAGGTAAAAGCTTACTTATTAACTGGAATATTGGGAGGCGGGATATTGAGTTTGATTGTGTTAATGTACATGAAATCTGGTCAATGGTTTTGGTTATATGCCTTATTGTTTATGACTGCATTTTCCTTGTTTATGAGTAGTTTTTACACTTCCATTTTATTGCCAATATTTAACAAGCTTTCTCCTTTGGAAGATGGTCCGTTGCGCAAACAAATCGAGGCTTATAGTTCCGAAGTTGATTTCCCTCTTAAGAATGTTTTTATCATGGATGCTTCTAAGAGGTCTTCAAAAGCAAACGCATTTTTTAGTGGAATAGGGGGACGAAAAAGTATTGTTTTGTACGACACTTTGGTCAAAAATTATGAGCAGGAAGAATTGGTAGCTGTTCTTGCACATGAGGTTGGACATTACAAAAAGAAGCACGTTTTGAAAAATCAGCTAATCTCAATTGTCACTTCAGGAATCATGTTTTACTTGTTAGGCTTGGCCTTAAATACACCTGCTGTTTCAATGGCTTTGGGTGCAAAAATTCCGAGTTTTCATATGGGAATTTTGGCTTTTGGAATGTTGTATGGACCAATTTCATTATTAACTGGATGGATCATGAACCACATTTCACGCAAGCACGAATACGAAGCAGATGCCTATGCCAAAGCAACTTCAAGCTCAGTTGCGATGTCCAATTGCTTGAAGAAAATGTCGGTCGATCACTTGTCGAATTTAGAACCACATCCATTGGTGGTTTCCGTGTATTATTCCCATCCACCTTTGTTGGACAGGTTGAAGGCGATGGCGGATTAGGGTGAAATGGTTTTGTGAAAAGGACAAGAGGACAAGGAACCGTCCCCAAGGCTGACAAGGTTAAATCAATGAAAAATTAATTTCTCAACAGCAATTTGCTGCTCAGTATCCATCAATCTTATAAAATACTGCCCTCCTTTAATTTCGCTTCTATCGATCTTCAACTGATTGGATTGAAGGCTTTGCTCATAAATCGATTGGCCATTAAGATCAAAAATTGCCAGGCTAATTGGGAATGAAAAGTTAGATGGAATTTCCAGATTGATCATGTTGTTAGCAGGATTTGGCCAAAGCTTAAAGGAAACATAATTTGAATTCAATAGGCCAGGAGTAACCTCATTGTCGTCTGCTCCATTGAGCATCTTTACCACATCAAAACAATCTCCTAGTTCGTGAAAATCAACGGTAACAAAGTTTGGTAATTTCCCTGTGACTTGTTGACATTCTAAGGCTCTGATTAAAAAGTAAGGATTGGAATTGATAATTGAAGCAGAATCAATTTCACCGATACCAATAAGATCGTCTGTAATGAAATGATTGAGAATGAACAAATCACCATCTGGGTTTCCACGATTGTAATCGCAAGAGAAATCAGAAGTTCTTTTATTGGAAAAGTGTGTTTCAACTGCATGTTCCCACATATAATGATACCAACCTTGAGTGGCACTCGCATCATCTTCATCGGAAAGAACAACCAATCGTTTGTTGTTGTCAATCATCGATTGGAGACTTGGCCAGTCTTCAGATCCCTTTTCAAATAAATAGGGGGCAATGCCAGATTCAACCATCACGCTATCAATGCCATTTGCAGTGACATAACTTTCAAAAATAATGCTGACGATCTCATTTGGATTGGCATCCATGAATTCTTTTATCTCCAAAAGATTTGAAAGCAATGGCTCATAGCCTAGCAATTGACTTGAGTGATAAACAGTTACCACATTTTCAAAATAATAAACATCCAACATAAAGGCTCTTACACCATCATTCAACTGTTGTGTTAAGCCAAATGTTTGGTTGGGCAAAGTATAAGCCTGTTCAGCAGCATTAAATGCATTATGAGTTGTCAAATAAGAAACTTCATCATACTTTTTATCACACAAAGAGTAATAGCCATTGCATTGAGCCAATGCCATTCCTGAATAAAAAATCAGGAAGCAAAGAAAGAATAGCTGTTTGACGAAAAGAAAAGTATGTTTCATGGATTTAGAGTTTTTGTATTTATGCGTCTAGGTATCTACTGTCATTTGGAACTACGACAGTTCCAGCAATCATATCATGCAATGCCTGACTCTTTCTTGTAAATCCTGCCATGATGTATCCAATGAAAAATATAAATCCTGAAATGTATTTTCCTATTGATCGCAAGACAGCGCTCATAAAACTCAATCGTCCGCCATCTGTATTGACAACTTTTATCCCTAAAGCCATTTTACCCAAAGTAGCTTGCTTTTCGGAAGATTCCATTCCAGCAAAGTACAATGTCTGAATTATTGTATTGGATGCAAAAAGACCGGATAAAGCAGCATAATTTCCTGTTTCCATCATTTGACTGATCGCCTCTGGGTTTCCAATGCCAAAAATTTTACTACTTATTCCAATGATAAAGGACAAGATGAATGTATCCAATAATAATGCAAGAGCTCGTTTACCAAATGATGCGTACATAATCGTTTGTTTGTTTTAGAAATTTACTATTAGACTCTATTTACGGCAGCTTAGATAACAAGGCTTAATTGTAAGCAAAATATTTTCTATTTTCTTTTTGAAATCTAATGCTGTTAAGCCATTCTCTAAATATAAAATTTTATCGAAACTTTTCCTGATATCAAATGGATTAAAATAAAATTGTTTGATTCCGGTACGTATGCCCGACTACGATCTTTGCGATGAATATGGCTTATATGTAATGGATGAGTGTAGCAATGAAACCACCGTCATACCAGAATCAAATTGTTTTTCTTTTTCCAAACCATTTGATATCCGATATATAGGTGAATATCAATTTGTGGACCTAACTAAACATCAAGTTTTATTTTCAAGCTGCTGTAGTTTTTGATTAAATAAATTACTGGAAGAATATTGCCCAATAAAAGAATTGGTGCAATCCATAAAACTGCCGTTGAAACTTTGTCTTCATTCCACACAATAAAAAAGGCAAAGGCCAATTGACCCAGATATAAATCCAAAAGAACCGCCAAAGGGTAGGGATGGCTGGTTATTTTACTCATCCCTTCTGCAAAAGGAATATTGGTGAAACCCAGCGAAATCAAATAGGCAATGAACAGGATTAATGCGATGAGCAAGATGATTTTACCAAACATAAATGAATTTTGGAGATTAAAAATGGATGAATTGAAGCCTGTAACAATAGCTTAAGGCAGGAAAATTTTCGAAAATTTTATCTGCCCTATTTTAGAAAAAACTCATCGCCAACAGAATGTTTTAACAATGAGATTTGTGAAAAGTTCTTTATAAACCTGAGTTCGATTTTGAATCAGTTTTCAGGCAGTAATAAAATTTAGTCATCTATTTTTAGGGAAATTCCGGACATTTGTCATTTTAGTGGAGCGATTTGCTTAAATCCGTCAAGAAAAAAATGCTGTTTGAGCCTGAACAATTTAGATGATATTTACCAATAAATCTTTTGCAAAACTTAATAAGTTCTCAATAAAGCGAGTTTCTTTTTTTTAGGATTTAAGTGAATTGCGGAGCGTGAAAATGCCATAAGTCCTTGATTTTTGGATACTTTTTATCAAAAAAAAGTATCAGCAAACTGTGCCAAATCATTCAATTTTCGATAAACTAAATTAATGAACTCAAACTCTCCTTTTTGGAGCAAGCTGTTTTTGACTTTATCTCAACTTTTGTGAAATTCATAATCGAACTCAGGTTATTACTATTATTCCCCCCCAAAAAAAATAAAAATGTGGATAAGTCCGTAAAAAATGTGGAAAACCCTACGATTTGCCCTGATTATTGACACTTTCGTGTGGATAACCCTCCTAAGCATTAATTTTTCAGCAGTCTTTCAGTCTGTTTTGAGCCGTTTTCAAAAATAACTTGAATGAAATAGATTCCTGAGCCCATTTTAGACAGGTCTTTGCTGTATTTAGAGGTGTTTTCAATGTTGATTTTTGCTTGTGAAATTTCTTTGCCTCCCGTATCAAAGACTCTAATATTGGCTGACTTTGATAATGTTGGATCCAGGAAGCTTATTCTCAATAATTCTTGGATCGGGTTTCGGTCCAGTTTAAACAATTTTGCTGAAGTAGGAAGTTCTTGTATACTCGTGTTTAGGTCTATATAAATGATGTTCGTTATGTAGACCGTATCTGTAACCAATGAGCTGTCATTGTTGCTTATGAGTATCGTGTCACTGACAATTAGAGAGTCCATATTGCTAATAAAGATGCTGTCAGTAACATAGAGTGTATCAGTAAGCATTATCACTGTATCTGGTATTTCAACATAATCAGGATCTCGAATAAATACATCGTCAATTATCCAAAAGTAGAAATCGCCATCGTAGATGAATTTTATTTTCACAGACTCACTTCCTGCCAAGGAAGAGATTTGAATTGTTTTCACATCCGTTGTTGAGCCAAATTCATTGGCTTCATAGTCGTCATTGATGGGCTCTGGAATGCTCCAACTTGTTCCGTTGTCCATTGAAAAACTCAACAGCGCACCTCTGGTTGTTGAAGGGTATTCACTGGTTTGAAATTGATTGCCACCTAATCCCGCAAAGTGTTGGTTGAAAACCAGTTCAGGACTAATGGCATCACTAAGATCAATCGTAGGTGAGATCAATTCTCCAGAGAAAATAGGATAGGGTTGAGGTGGAATGTTGTTGATGAATCCTCCAGTTATATAATATTCACTGTGAAATACGACAGCCCCATTGCATTTTGTTTTTGAATCTACACTGGCTCCGGTTAGTGAATTGAACAGTCCGTCTTCGTCCCAAACCCATTCACTGCCTGTTGGTCCAGCCACAACTGTCCAGTCATTTAATCCACCGTCAAAATCTCCTTGTCCCGAAATGTTTCCCCAGTGTACATAAGCAGCATCTGATTCGTGCAACTCATAAACACCAATCATCGCAGCGGCTTCATTGAATAAATGTGATTCTCCAGACCAAACTTTAAGGCGGTACTCTGTATTGGGTAAAATGCAATTTGGCGAAAGATCTAGGTACTTTGTTTCATTGTCTGAACTTAGACAAGCTTTGTAAAATGCATCAGCCCTGCATGCTTCATAAACTGCAAATCCAATATTGTCTATCAGCCCAGGAATAATTGGTACATAAGTCCCATCAATTCTGATTCCGTATGCTGGGATTTCTGAACCTGTTGTAAATTTCATCCAAACATCTGAAATCACATTTTCTTTTTCACAAGCTGTTATTGGTACAAATGATTCATTGGCACTGCTCAAAGAAATACTAACTGGTTCACATAAGTCTTGGCTTGCCGCCAATAAAATTTCCTGCGCTTCGATGCATTCATCATTGGAAGGAGGCTCAAATGCTAAACCATCTTGATATTGATTGAATAATGATTGCAATGTATCGATGGGTTCAACACCTTCTGGAAGGAAAAATACGTCGAGATTGATGTCGTGACAATCTGCAGTTCCAGGTGGGCAGGCTACTCTTAAGAATGCCCCGGCTGACGAAGTCCCAAAGGGTGCACAGCGACTATCTGCTCCGACAATGTTTGCTCCTTGCATCGCTCCCATTAGTTTTTCAGCCAATGTTCCTTCTGTATTTATGAAACCAGCCTGCATTCCCCACAAAACTTGAGCTCCTATCAATATGTTGCCTTGTATCGCAAAGTTTTCACCTGTCAAGTGGTTGGCATAATCGTCCGCTGTTGATCCAGTATAAGCTGTTGCATGGACTTCCATTGCTGCGTCAAAAGCAATGATCCCATACTGTCTGAAATTTTCATCCTCCGCTCCGCAAACATCGTCTTCCAAGAGCGAATTGAGAATTTCATCCGGTAAAAATCCATCTTCCATCATTCCCAAAGCCTTGATCAGGTTCAGGTTTTCTGGGGTGCAAACCAAAGCCTGCGAGTTTACCGCTCCAATTCCAGGAACCAATCCACTAATGATCGAAGCACCACTTTCAAGACAAGTTGCTCCGGCACTTCCAACTTCACCAGTTGCAGGATCGACAGCGACAATGCTGAAAGTATGTTGACCATAAGAATTGTTATGAAAAAGTAATGAGAGGATTAGCAGAGAAACAATTAGATATGGAAATGAATTAATCGAAATTCTCATGGAACATGTGTTTGTTATATTGCAATAAATATAATGAATTATGGTTAAATTTGAATTACAAATCATAATAAATGCTTAAGGACAATCAGTTAGAAGTTTTACTTCATGAAAAGTTTCAATATGTGTTTGAGGCAGACTTGCTCAAAGAAATTTTGAAGTATGGTACTTTTCGTGAAATAGAACCCGATAAAACTTTGATGGACATCGGAGATTCAATCAGTCAAATGCCTTTGCTTATTTCAGGATCAATAAAAATTATTCGGGAAGACAAATCTGGCAATGAATTGCTTTTGTACTATTTGGAAGTGGGGGATACTTGTGCCATGACCATCAATTGTACCATGGGCAAAAAGAAGAGTGAAATAAGAGCAGTGACAGAAGAATTGACCAAATTGATTTTTATTCCTGTCCATAAAATGGACGAATGGTTGGTGAAATTTCAAACTTGGAGGACCTTTATATTGGACAGTTACAATACACGTTTGATGGAAGCAATCGATGCCATAGACAACCTTGCATTTCACAATATGGAACAAAGAATTTATAAATATTTGTGGGACAAGGCGCTCGTAACTGGAACACAGGTGTTGAGGCTTACACATGCTCAAATAGCAAATGATTTAAACTCCTCGAGAGTCGTTATTTCACGACTGATGAAAAAATTGGAAAAAGATGGTAAGATCAAGTACGACCGAAATCAAATTGAAGTTAAAAAAGCTGAAATTTAAGCTCATTCAGCCCGTTTTGAACGTAAAATTGTACGAACTCTGCTATACTGCAAGCGGAAGGTAACATGTGTTACAGTTTGTCTATTGAAATGGTTTTAATTTAGTAGTATATTTAATTGCGAGGACTTTGGTTTTATAACAGAGAACTTTTCTAAAATCCAATGTCCAGCCGACGCATCGGTAGCATCTAAAATCTAATGTGATGATTGAATTTTTATCGAATCCCTGGCCTTGGTATGTAGCTGGGCCTATTATAGCAGCTGTCATGTTGACATTGATTTGGTTTGGGAAAAGCTTTGGCGTTTCTTCGAATTTGAGAACGATGTGTGCAATAGGCGGTGCAGGAAATGCTGCTAGCTTTTTCGATTTCAATTGGAAAAATCAAATTTGGAATTTGGTTTTTGTGGCCGGGACCATAATCGGAGGATTAATTGCCGCTACTCTTTTGAGTCCAAATGAGGCGATGCAATTGAATCCCAATACGGTGGCTGCACTAAACGAATTGAATTTTTCTGCCCCTGGAATAGCTTACCTTCCCAATGAAATTTTTTCATGGGAAACAGTTCTCAGCTTCAAAGGCATGAGTATTTTAATTTTGGGTGGATTCTTAGTTGGATTTGGAACCCGTTGGGCAGGTGGATGTACCTCTGGTCATGCGATTTCAGGTTTGAGCAACTTACAGGTTCCGTCTCTGATAGCCGTCATTGGTTTTTTCATCGGAGGTTTATTAATGACCCATTTTGGTCTTGGGTTATTGTATTGAAAAATTAAAAATAAATAGCTGAAAAGTAATTTACTCAGCATCTAATATCTGTTTTATGAAATTATTGAAATATCTTTTAGTGGGTGTACTTTTTGGAATTACTTTGGCGAAGGCCGAAATTATTTCCTGGTACAGGATTTATGAAATGTTCCGTTTTGAATCTTTTCACATGTATGGTGTTATCGGCTCAGCAGTAGTTTTGGGTGCAATAGGCGTTTTACTCTTTAAAAAGTCAGGATTTAAATCCATTGAGGGAGAAGAAATCAGCTTCATTCCTAAAAACTTCAGTGTTCCAAGGTATTTGCTTGGTGGAACTCTTTTTGGCTTGGGTTGGGCATTGATTGGTGCATGCCCCGGACCGATATTTATTCTCATAGGTTATGGATATGCTTCCGTATTGATAGTGCTGGCAGGTGCTTTGCTCGGAACATTCGTTTATGGTTTACTAAGAGAAAAGTTACCTCATTAAGGAAATTTAAAATAGCTTTGTAATAGCATTTTACCATAAAAAAAATGACAATGAAAATTGAACAAATATATACTGGCTGTTTAGCTCAGGGAGCTTATTTTATCCAATCGGGTAAAGAAGCAGTTATCATAGATCCATTGCGTGAGGTTCAACCTTACATTGATCAGGCTGAAAAAGAAGGGCTTAAGATCAAATATATTTTTGAAACCCACTTTCACGCAGATTTCGTAAGTGGTCATGTAACGCTAGCTGAAAAAACAGGTGCGACAATAATTTATGGACCCAACGCTGATCCTAAATTCACTGCTCACATTGCAAAAGATGGTGAAGAGTTTCGCATTGGTGAATTGACAATGAAAGTTTTACACACTCCAGGTCATACCATGGAAAGTACCACTTATTTATTAAAAGATAAGGATGGAAAAGATCAAGCTATTTTTACTGGCGATACTTTATTCCTTGGCGATGTTGGCCGTCCAGATTTGGCTCAGAAATCCGCTGATATGACGCAGGAAGATTTGGCAAGTATTTTATTCGATAGCCTAAGAGAAAAAATAATGCCTTTGTCTGATGAAATAACTGTTTACCCTGCACATGGGGCTGGATCAGCTTGTGGGAAAAACATGATGAAGGAGACGGTTGACAGTTTAGGGAATCAGAAAAAGATGAACTACGCTTTGAGGGCTGACATGACCAAAGAAGAATTTATAAAAGAAGTTACAGATGGTTTAGAAGCACCACCTTCCTATTTTCCTCAAAACGTAAAAATGAACAAAGAGGGCTACGACAGCATCGATGATGTTTTAGATCGAGGTTGTCAGCCTTTGAACCCAAGCGAATTTGAGGTCCTTGCCAATGAAACAGATGCATTGATTTTAGATGTTCGTCATCAAAACGATTTTGTGAAAGGCTTTATCCCAAGATCAATCTTTATTGGTCTAAATGGAAGTTTTGCTCCTTGGGTTGGAGCATTGGTAAAAGATGTCAAGCAGAAAATTTTATTAGTTGTGTCGGAAGGGCAAGAAACGGAAGCTGTAACGCGACTAGCAAGGGTAGGCTTTGACAATACAATAGGATTTTTGAAAGGCGGAACAGAGGCTTGGAAAGCGGCAGATAAAGAATTAGACAGCATTTTATCCATCAGTGCTGATCAATTCGGTGGAATGCTTAAAGATAAAAACCATCAAGTTTTTGATGTAAGAAAACCTTCTGAATTTGCTTCAGAACATGTCTTGGAAGCGAGCAATACACCTTTGAGTACTTTGAATGATCATTTAGCGGAATTTCCTGATCAGCCTTTTTTCGTACATTGTGCGGGCGGTTATAGGTCAGTCATTGCGGCTTCTATTTTGAAAGCGAGAGGTATTCATAATTTGATAGATGTTGCGGGCGGGTTTGGAGCCATAAAAAAGGCAGAGCTTCCAGTTTCAGACTTTGTTTGTCCTTCGACGCTTTAATTCGTTGTTCGATTTTCTAAAGTGTAACAAAGCTAAAAGGCGGCTTTGCCTCGGACTCGTCGCAAGGCACGACCAAAAAGCATATGGCTGGCGATCCAGCAGCTGCGAACCCAAAATTAAAACCAATTTTAAATTAAACTTATTCTTCAGCTTAAACTTCAACTTAATCATGCGTTACTTAATTTACAGCTTAATATTCATCAGTCTTTCTGCTTGCCAACCAACACCAGAAAAAAGTGCTGGAGTGGACATAGACAAAGCTACTTTTACACAAATGATGGACCAAGCTGAAACAGTGGTGCTTGATGTTAGAACGCCAGGTGAAATCGTACAAGGTAAAATAAACGGGGCGATTGAAATTGATTTTAAGGGCCCTGATTTTGAACAAAAAATTGCTGAGCTAGATAAGAATAAAACGTATTTGGTCTATTGTAGAAGTGGAGGCAGAAGTTCAAATACTTGTGATTTGATGGAAAAAAAAGGCTTTAAAAAAGTTCACAATCTCTTAGGAGGCTATTCAAAATGGTCTAACTAAATATGAGTTCAGCGAGTGCCCAAAAACTAATTCTTATTTCAATAGTAGCCTGCTTTATTGGTTGCATAGCAGATGTTTTATTGTTGTATTCGCCAGTTGGAAAATACGAGTCTGGAGACTATCAATTTTTAAACACCATTTCAGAGGACAGTTTGTTTTGGGGACATTACCTAGGCATCTTTTTTATTCCTTTTGAATTGTTGGGCTTTTGGGTGATCAGTAGAACTTTTATAAATTCAGACAATATTTTAAGTGCTAAATGGGCCAATACCGGCTTCGCCGGTATTGGCTTTCTTATGTGCATCGGTGTGGCCTATCATGGAATGATTGCCTTCGTCGCAGCCATATTAAGAGAAGCTTCTAACGGAGCAGAAATTCTCGATAATGTCAGAAACCTCTTTGAACCCTTCGGGGCCATTTTGGCTGTTCTGTTTTTTGTTTTCACCAGCATTGCCTGTTATTTTATTTGGAAAAGAAAATCCACTCTTCCATCTTGGGTCGTATTTTTTAATCCAATTTTTATTTACCTTTTGCTTGTGCTTTGCTATAAACTAATTCCATCAATCGGTAATTATTTGATCGTGGCGGGATTCAATTTTTCCAATGGAGTGTTTTTGTTGGCTTGTTTCTTTGCATTAAACAATCGCAATACTGAAAGTAAATTTGCCATTAAAAATGGAGCAAAAATGGGAAGTATAATCCTTGTTTTTTTTAGCAGCTCCCTCTTTGGAAATGCGCAGGATACAGTTTTTCAAAACAAAGCTTTCGTTTGGAATGGCTTCAAACATTCATGGACTTACAATCACCGAATCAATCGACTAGGAGATTTTATTAAATCTGAATCAAATGCTGAAAATCAAACTGCTAAAACAGAGCACGTCCATGCGAGTGCTTCTGGTTTAGGAGCCGATAGTAGTTTTTTTCAATCTGCCTATTGTAAGTTGGAAAATGAAAATATGCTTTTTAATTCAGGAAAAGAAGTTTTCAACTTGAACGGCAAAGAAGGAAGTTTGTTGAAAGAGAAGCGACAAGTCGTCTTGCCGATAGAACCCCAATATTTGGCAAGTTTTGAGAACAAAGACCTCACCGTTTTGTTAAATGGTTTTGATCTGTTTGCAATCAAAAAGGCTGATAAGATTCAGCTTTTTAAAATTAATATTGATGATCCTGTTTATAGTGAAATTGATGGAGAAATTACTTTTACAATCGAAATAGCCTTGGTCGTCGATTGTCAGTCTTTAGAATGCAATCAATTTAAACATAAAACGGATTATATTTTTGAAGTGCATTACTTGCTAATCGTTGCCGATGAAAAAGATATGCACCTGACAAAATCTTCCTTTTCTGAAATTTATGATTGGGATAAAAAAGAAGAACTTACTTTAGAGAATAAAAATAGAAGCATCAAAGGTCTTGGCAATGATTTCACGGAAGCTTGCTTGGGAATTCGGTCAATCAGTATGATTTTAGATCAAGAACATTGGTTGCTAGAGTGGAACAATTATGTGAGTGAAATTGATTACAATCCTGAATCAGGAAATTGCAATTTTGCAATAAATCTTTTATTCAAAGAATGGGCTGAAAACATGAAAAGCAAATCGGAAGAGTTGAAACAATCCAAGTTTGCTTTAAAGAAGATGGGCTGGGCAAATCTCGAAACAGAATTGCTGCTTTTACAGTTTAATAATACGAAAGTTGAGGCGGGTGAAATAAACGGTGGCATGTATTGGAAAGGAGGCAACGAAGCAGCCTTTGGCAATAAAGCGGCAACATCGGTAAACGAAATTAAGTGAGTGTTTTTGATTTGAGTACTTGATAAATCAGCGCTTCCCATTGGTGTTACCACTAGCTTCCCTTTGGTCTTATCACCAAAGGAGCTGTTATCACTGGCTTCCCTTTGGTGTTATCACCAAAGGAGGTGTTACCACAGGCTTCCCTTTGGTGTTATCACCAAAGGAGGTGTTATCACTAGCTTCCCTTTGGTGTTATCACCAAAGGAGCTGTTACCACTAGCTTCCCATTGGTCTTATCACCAAAGGAGCTGTTCAACTTTTCTGAAATGAAGAAAAAGGGTGTAATTTAAGTGCATCAGTAATTAAGCATGATTTTGCGTAAAATCTAATATCTAAATAGAAATGAAATATTTTGATGTTTTTATAAATGGATACAAAGGCTATTGGGATTACCTCGTCTATGAGATAACTCATCCATCTTTGCACAATTATTTTGTGTGGCTCTTATTGGTTTCGGCTTTTTTCTTTATGATTGAAGTTTTTGCTCCTTGGAGAAAAAATCAACCGAGGTTTAGACAAGATTTTTGGTTGGACTTCTTTTACATGTTTTTCAACTTTTTCATTTTCTCTCTTGTTATTTACAATGCCGTTTCTGATGTTGGTGTCAATTTGTTTTCTGACTTTTTGGGATTGTTTGGGATTGAAAATCTTTTGCTTTTACAAGCTCAAAAGCTTCCGGTTTGGATACATTTATTGATAGGTTTTGTTTTGCGTGATTTCATCCAATGGTGGATTCACCGATTGTTGCACTATTCTGAATTTTTGTGGGAATACCACAAGGTACATCACTCTGTTCAACAGATGGGATTTGCAGCACATCTTCGTTATCACTGGATGGAAAATGTGGTTTACAGAACTTTGGAGTACATCCCATTGGCCATGATTGGAATTGGATTGACGGACTTTTTTATCATCCATATTTTCACTTTAGCTGTTGGGCATTACAACCATTCCAATATTTCCATAAGTGGTCGTTATACAGCTGCGGTTTTAGGGGGTCTCATAGGTCTTTTTGCCATTCCTCAACTAGGATATGCAATGTGGCAAACAGCTCTAATTATAGTTGGAATGAGCGCTGTATTTGCTTTAGTTTTGGGGCCAGTAATGAAATACCTTTTCAATAGCCCTGAAATGCATATTTGGCATCATTCCTATGAATTACCAGAAGATAAAAGAACAGGAATCAATTTTGGTTTGAGTTTGGCTTGTTGGGATTATATTTTTGGAACAGCTCATATTCCACACGATGGTCGTGACATAAAATTGGGCTTCCCAGGAGTAGAAGAATTTCCAAAAGGTTTCCTTGAACAAAACGTTCATGGATTTAAACAGAAAAAGCCATAAATTCTAATTCTTTATTTTTTTTATTTTAAAATGAAGGTTGTTTTTTGAGTCGACATAAAATGATTGCTTACCCATAACATTTACAATGATAAGTCTGATCGAAGCCGAAAAATTGGTACTGGAAAGCAGCATTTCACTCAATTTCGTAGAAAAAGAACTGATTGATTCCAATGGATGTATCCTAGCGGAAGATGTTTTAGCCGATCGTGATTTTCCTCCATTCAATCGGGTTGCTATGGATGGAATAGCCATTCATCATTCCATACTCAATTTAGATATAAATGCCATTCCAATTGATGGCATTCAATCTGCAGGAAGTCCGCCAGTAAGTTTTAACCATAAGACCAAGTGTATAGAAATTATGACAGGAGCTGTTTTGCCAAGTTCCTGTACCTTGGTCGTTCGATATGAAGATACAGAAATTGAAGGCGGCTTTGCAAAAATCATCAATCCTCAAGATTATTTCGAGGGCAAAAATATTCATTTAAAGGGCAAAGATCGTTTGAAAGGTGACTTGCTGCTCAGTGCTGGAACTTTGATAGGTCCAGCTGAAATTTCCACCTTGGCAACAGTCGGAAAATCTAAGGTGATGGTACTGGAAATTCCGCATGCTGCTATCATTGCCACTGGAGACGAATTGGTTCCTGTGAATCAAATTCCATTGGCTCATCAAATTCGCTCCTCCAATATCTTTAGCATTCAATCAGCCTTGCAAAACTGGAATGTTCCCGCTTCAATATTTCACCTAAAAGATGACAAAGAAAACCTGTTGAAAGAACTTGGCGAAATCATCAAAGCGCATAAAATAATCATCTTGTCAGGTGGCGTGTCTAAGGGTAAATTTGATTTTATTCCAGAGGTTTTAGAAGAATTGGGCATCGTAAAAAAGTTTCACCGTGTCGCTCAAAAACCAGGCAAGCCAATTTGGTTTGGGCAGTCTGTAACTGGAGTAACTGTGTTTGCATTACCCGGAAATCCAGTTTCAACTTTTATGTGCTTGCATCGATATTTTAAACCTTGGTTGGATAAAATATTAGGCCAAAAAAATGAAACAAAGAAAGCTGTCTTAATGGACTCATTTCATTTTTCACCCAAACTAACAAGATTGGTTTTGGTTATCGTGAAATGCGATCCTGGTGGCATCTTGAGAGCTTACACTAGAACGGGAAATGGTTCGGGCGACTTGGCAAGTTTATTAGAAGCAAATGCATTCATGGAATTGCCAGCCGAAAAGGAAAAATTTAAGGAAGGGGAGACTTTCAGAATTTTCCCTTTCAATAATATTATCTGATTTGAAAAAAGGCCAAAAGCTAAAGGCCAAAAGTGCTTCTCTTTGGTGTTATCACCAAAGGCTGCGTGAAATGTTCTTTCACCAAAAGGAAAATGAATGAAACACCAGAAACATACAAAAATGAACCGCCCCCAATTGGGTGAGTACGGCAGAAATGAATGGGCTATATTAGGAACAACCTGCGGTGAAATTCAAAAGCTAGCGCAGGACTTGAATCAAACTCTACAAGAAAAATTCAATATCGCTTATGTCGATGCAGATCATAAATCAGACAGTACGAATGAATCAGGCGGTCTCTCCTTTCACGCCCAGTACACCGATAAAATTTCTCACCATCAGTTCGCGGAGAACGGTGCATTGAACCCATTCGATTTCAAATTCAAGCTATCCGATTGCGATTTGATTTTGGTCAATGGCAATCATTTCAAAGCCACAAAACAGATCGTTGTTCTGGATAAAAGAAAGGCGGAATCATTAGAAAGAAAAAAGGATCGCCTTGACAATGTTAAGCTGATTTTGAAATACGATGAGGTAGAAATTCCTTCCTATTTAAAATCCATCATATCAAATAGTGAAGATGAAATTCCTGTTTTTTCTTTTCATGAAATTGAACGCATCGCAAAATTTTTAGAAGCTGGAACTGTTGTGCCTGCCTTGAATGGTTTGGTACTGGCCGGAGGTAAAAGTGTCCGAATGGGACAGGACAAAGGAAAGATAAACTACCACGGAAAAGACCAAAGAGATTACCTTTGGGAATTGTTGGATCGCCATTGTGAAAACACATTTATTTCATGTAGAGATGATCAGCGAACAGAGTTGGAGGGCAAGTGGTTTCTAAGCGACAAGCTTCCCGGTTACGGCGCTTTCGGAGCGATAATATCAGCTTTCCTGAGCAACCCCAATGATGCCATTTTAGTGGTGGCCTGCGACATGCCATTTGTCAATGATGAAGTCATAGCAGAGTTGATCGCAGGTCGTGATAGCCGCAAGTTTGCAACAGCATTTCACAATGAAGAAACTGGCTTCCCAGATCCGCTATTGACCATTTATGAGCCCAAAAGTTATCAAAGATTGCTTCAGTTTATGTCGCTTGGCTACAGTTGCCCAAGAAAAATGCTGATCAATTCAGACGTTAAAAGCATCGTTCCAAGGTCTCCAAATTATTTGAGAAATATCAATACCAAAGAAGAGTTTAAGAATTTCGAGAAGGGTTGAGAGGCTATTTTGGACTAAACTTCTCAACAAACCAACCAACAATACAATCAAATCTCGCTTTGTCAAGTGAATGCTCCCCTTCAAACTCTTTGAAAATATAGGAGTCTTTGACTTTAGCTTCTGTACTTTCAATAAGGGACAAATAGACTTCATTAGCGTCGTGCGAGTATTTATCTTTTGTGGCTGAAACAATCAATATTTCACGAGGATAAATCAATTTTAGCAAATCATCAATGTCGTATTTTTCGGCGAAATGTGGAATGACTTCTGCCATTTCAATTCCGGTATTATTTTCAAATTTGGCCTTGTAACTACAAACGGCGCCGCTTGAACAAGCGTATTTGATTCTATCATCAAAGGGACTATGAAACAGGACGGTGTTTCCTCCATAAGAATGTCCGAGCATCCCCACAGCTTCTTTTTTTAATCCTTCTTGTTGTAATAAAATACTCAATGCGATGGAAGAATCTTCAACCACCTTTTTCATCAATAACTTTCCATTTAATAATCGATAGCACATTTCATTATAATGCTGCAACCAATCATTCTCCGGATTTTCGTCTGGCTTTATTCCTTGCTTATTCGTTCTTCTATCCTCAAAACAAATTGAATCCGGAGCAATGGAAACAATTCCTTGTTTGGCAAGTTCTGGACAGAACCATTGGAATGGATCTCCGACAATTCCAGCTACTTCGCTTTTCCCAAAATGCCTTTCACCATTGTGTTGGTGACTCACCAAAATAGCGCCAATTATTTTGCTTTTCGGGATGAATAAAAAGGCACTTATTTTATCGTCCTCAGAACCTAAATATTCTATAAGATGCCTCGTAAAATCATCTGTTTCAAAAGTATCAACGATTTTATAATCGATTTGGTTTTTGTAGATTTCAATACCAAGTGCTTCCTGAATGTTGCTATCATTCATTTGTCTTTTTATTTTTTTTTAATCTTTGATTTTTGTGTTCTTCAAAGTCAGAATATTTCAAAATTAATTCATTTTTTTCTGTACCCAAAAATAGCTCAATGTCTAAATCCATTTTTATCAGCTTTATCTCCTCTAAAACTTTTTGCCATTCGATATTGGCATAAAACAGATCTATTTCAATACTAAACTTATTATCAGATTCTCTTGAGGCTGAATCCCAATCAATTTTGGTTTTACAAACTAGATGTTCTGCTATTATTGGTCGCATGATTGCTGGAAAAATATAGTCATCAATGGTGGTATCCATTTCATCAGCTCCATTGTATTTGTACAAGGTCTTAGCTGGCCATACTATTCTTAGCTTCATTTTTGATTTTACAAGACTTAAGTTGATACTGGCTTATAACCTTGTGATCCAAAAGATGGCGCAGCCATCGACCTAAAAGCATAAAAACGCGCGAAGGGTCCCGGGCTGGCGTTCCAGTTGCGACCCAATCCCCAAAACCCACGAGCGAAGCAAGTTACTTTATCGACAAAAACCAATCTCCCAATTGCTTCCGCTGCTCCCTGCTAATCCTAGCCTCCGAATGCAACAAAATATAGGGTGTCAATGGCATTCTTGTTTCTTCCAAAACCTCAGCGCATTCTTTCAAGTTGTGGCTTCTTTCATCAGCTGGATAATCCGTCCATTCCGAAAAATTTAAGTGTTTCTTTCCCTCATCGATGTGGCCTTTTATCCACCAGGAAACCGGAGCTATATTTGTATACCACGGATACTTACTTTCATGCGAATGACAATCATAACAAGCAGCGCGAATCATACCTGCTATTTCTGCGGGTGGATTGACTGTGTTAATAAAATCTTTGGAGGCATCTACAGCAGGATTGGTCTTATCAATTCTGAAAAATTGCATGACAACCAGCGCAATAATTAACAATAAAAAGAAGATGCTTTTTTTCGACATGATAACATTTTATAGTAAGCATAAATATACACATTGAATCAGGAAGAATTTACTTTTAGTGGAATTTTGAACCATTTCTGAGAAAACCGAAACTTTATTTCATTACATTTATACATTCACCATAAAAGAAATTGTTTAAAATGAAAAAGATATTAATGGCGCTTCTTTTTGGATTGATCTTGCTTTCAATAAAAGCTCAAAATACTGACAACTCAATCAATGCTACTGAGGATCTTGTTGCCTTATTAGATACAGTTTGGCGGACAGAACAAGGACCAATAAACTTGAGAGATTCATTTATGCGGATAGACGGGATAGACTCAAAAGGCTTTTTGGAACAACAAGAAATCTACGAAGCAAATCATATTGCCAACGAAAAAATCGTGCTTAATATTCTCGATAAATATGGATGGCCAAATATGGAGATGATTGGTGAAAATGGGAACCTGACAATCTGCAATGTCATCCAACATTGTGGCAATGAAATACGCTTAAAATATCTTCCATTGATGAGGCAAGCGGTGAAAGACAAAAAATTGGACCCACAATTACTAGTAAGAACCGAAGATCGAATTGCTACAGAAACAGGGAACTTACAAATTTATGGAGGCCAAATGAAGTTTTATCCTGAAACGAAAAGCTTCAATGTATGGCCCGTTTTTGATCCTGCTAATATCGATAAACGAAGAGCTGAAATCGGACTTGGACCAATCGCTGAATACCTATTGAATAGATTTGACTTTGAATGGAATCTTGAGGAGCAAATTAAAAGAACAGCCACATTTGAAAAAGAAAAGTTGAATAAATAACACAAACCGAATCGGTAAAGAGCTGTAGTTTGGAAATAATCAAAAACATAAGAAATTTATATTCCCCCATTCAACCAACTGTAAAACGTTCCAAGCAGGAAGTGATTTACCGGGAGATCAATCCGCATCTCGAACTGCAAAAATTTATTTACTGCTATTGGGAGTTAAAAACCACCAAGCAATTGGAGCAGCCTTTTACTTACAGAGTCGTAACAGATGGATGCATCGATGTGTTTTTTGAATTGAAAAATCCAGATAAAAATTTTGTTATGGGCTTCTGTAAAAAGTACACAGAATTTCCCTTGAACGATGCTTTTCATTACATAGGCATTCGCTTCCTGCCAACCATCTTTCCCCAAATCTACAAAGTTGATGCAGCTTTGTTAAGCAATAAATTTCAATCATTAAATAATATTTCAATATCGACTTCAAATTTTATCGCCAATCACTTTTCTGAAGAATTGCAGTTCGATGAAATCGCAGTAATGTTCAACAAATATTTCTTGGACATCATCAAACAAAATAATTTTGATCAAGACCATCGACTCTACGATGCCATAGACACTATTCTTCAAAACTTTGGTGTGCTCAATATTGAAACTGATTTGAATACTGGCATTAGCCAGAGACAGTTGAGAAGATTGTTCAAATATTACATTGGAGACACGCCCAAATCTTTTAGCAAAGTAGTCAGATTTCAAAATATTTTAAGAGCCAAGCCCTCCAGCCAAAGTTTAAAGAAAAACAAACTCTTCTACGATTTGGGGTATTATGACCAAGCCCATTTCATCAAAGACTTCAAAAATTTCTACGGCGTAACGCCCTCCAAAGCTTTCGGCCGAGAAAAGTGAATGTCCGTTTTTTACAATTTTACTTTTCAATGATGGGTGATATTTGTTGTATCGTAAACAAGAAAATATTTTATCATGAAATTAAACGCAGGAATTTTAACAGAAAAATTGGCGGAGACCAAAGCTTTCTACACAGAGAAATTAAATTTTGGTGTGAGCTTTGAAAATGAGTTTTACCTTTTGCTCCACACACCAAACCAAGAATCAGAACTTTCCTTTCTTCTACCCAATCACCCAACGCAACAAGCCTTTTTTCACGCACCTTTCGAGGGCAAAGGAATGTATTTAACCATTGAGGTAGATGACCTTGATTCGCTTTATTCAGAACTTATCAAAAAAGGAGTTGAGATAAAAGTCGAACTGAGAACTGAACCTTGGGGCGACCGACATTTCGCTATAGAAGATCCAAATGGAATAGGAATAGACATCGTTAAATACACTCAACCAGAAAATAATTAATCATGAATACGACTATAGACCGGCCAATTGAAGAAGCGAAAAACATAGGAACAACGATCGCCAAAAGATTGAACGAAATTGAAATTTATTCGCTTGCTGATCTCGCTGAAACCACAGCTGCATCAGCCTATAAAAAAATGAGTCAACAAAATCCTGAAAAGCATCTTCCACTTTGTTATTACCTCTATTCTTTGCAAGGCGCTTTATTGGGTTTGCATTGGGATGAAATTCCCAAAGAACTTAAAAGTGAATTGAGAAAGCAAATTGAATCAAGCAGCAATTGTTGTAAGAGCA
>CALBCY010000108.1 GCA_937927195.1 uncultured Chitinophagales bacterium | reverse complement strand
GTAGTATTTTTTGGAAGCATAAAAAAGAACAATTAAAGATGGCTTTGAGATTGATTTGGGGATTGGTTTGGGAAACTATTGGCCTTTGTTTTTGGCCTTGACAGCTTTTTTGGCGGCCTTCCTCTTTTTCCTTGCCTTTCTTCTTTGAATGAAATTTTCTTTTAAGTCAGCAAAATTGTCGAACTCCTCGCTTAAATAGAAACTCAAACCAGCTCTTTTAAAAGTTCCTTCTATTGCATCTCTTTCCGTTTTGTTAAATACCTTCAAATAGTATCTTCCGTCCTCAGTGATTTTATATTGAACCACAAAATCACTAATTATTGCATCGAATTCTTCTGTATTGGCACTTGATGAGTTACCAACATCGACATTTCCTCCAATGTCGATTATAACTCGATCATTGAACAGTCTTTTGGTGAAAACCAATTCTATTTCATTTCTATCGTCTAATAAACTGGTATTAGTAGTGGTTCCACTACTTTCATAATTTACCCAATTAAAGCTCAAATCGGTCCCCTTCCACAACTGTTGAATGGTATTGGAAAGCAAGCTGGTTACTTGATTGGATAGAAATTCACTGACCGTTGTTGTAATACTTTCTTGTATAAAATCGTTTCCAAACAAAGATTGCGGAGGCAAATAATCATTGAAAACCAACAAACCGAAAACTTGCCTGTTTAATTCACTTGGATCATCATCTTCATTCATTTCCTGAATAGCTCGCAAGGCAGAATTATACAGTGTTGGACTTGCTTCTGGAACGCCTATTTTAAATGAAATTTCAGAGCTGGCCAAACGTCCATTCAAGTTTAGATTTACTTCTGACTTAACCGGACCAGCATTGTTCTCTTCACTATTCTCTAAATCATCCCCATTTAAATTCTCTGGTGCCAATTTGGAGGGCGATGTTCTTTTTACCAAATACTTCGCATTGATGTCAATCAATGCATCATAAGGATCACCATAAAAATCAATGGTTCCACCTTTCTCTAATTCAAACTTTTTATTAATGATGTTTTGAAGCGTAAACAGGTATTCTCCATTGTCAATCACATAGTTTCCGAATATTGTAAAATCACCAGTTTTCCTGTAATCAATTTGCATTTCACCATTTCCCCTAGAACGAATGATGTCACCCGCGTAATAGTCAAAAATTATTTGTACCTCCGCATCGGGATTCACCGTCAAATCCATGTGCAAATGCATATCGGAAGGTTCCTCTTCTTCCTCCACAACTAGACTGTCTGAGACTTCTGCATTGTGGTCGATAAAAGTAATAAAATTGGACTCTTCTACTTCCGTTGAATAATTCACAGGAATGTATAAAACTGATCCTTTGGTGGTTTCAGCCTTGATGTTAATGCTGATGTCTTTGAATGGTCCGGTAAAGTTAGCAACACCTGCCGCTAGAGCTGTTCCATAAAAAACATCTTCATTCGATCTTTTCGTATCAAGAAATAGAAATTTATCAGATACCATTTCTAAATCGACACTGATATTTTTGTAATCATTTAAGTACAAATCTCCATTGACCAAAGCAGTATTTTGAAATTTATCAAAGATGGTGATGTCTCTGAATTCTACAGTTTTACCCCTAAAATAAATAGTGGAATTAGCGGCGGCATATTGGGTATTTAAAAAGCCAATTTTTGTTCCACCACCATAAGCCAATAACTCCCCATCAAGGTCCGGTGCAGTTGGATTACCAGAAACTCTCAGATGCCCTTGAACTGTCCCAGTAGTATTTGAAATGTCGCTTCCAATCAATCCTTCCAAAAATTCAAGGGACATTCTTTTGGCTTCTACTTCTATGTCTAAAAAATCATCTTCCTTGACTCCGACAACACCCATATCGAACAACCCATCTGCTTCTATTAAGTATTCTTCACTTTCTACTTTGGCGATCAAATCGACCGTTGGTTGATCTTTGACTTTTTCGGCAGACAGATTGACGCTCCCAAGTTCCTGATCTTTAAAAATAAAATCATCTACCCAAACATCACCCGTAAAAATTTGATTTCCCAAAGGCTCTCGAATTCTTAAAAATCCATTGGCCAATCCTTTCACCCCTAAATTTTCCTGATCGACCAATTGCATCAATTCTTCCAAATTTATTTCATTGAAATCGACGACAACCTGATTCTTTCTACTCACCTCTTCCGCAAGACCACTTAGGCTCAAGGATTGATCTTCGTGGCTCAAAACAAAATCACTGATTCGGAAATTGTCTTTGTTGTAAAATACAAATTCGCCCGTATCTGTCAGCCAGTGCTTTTCAGCAACCTTGACATCCAGGTTTTCAACATTGAGAGACAAAGTATCGGAATTGGTTGCGATGAGGCCATCAAATCTGAGGTTGTTGTAAGCCTCGTCCTTCTCCGCATTCAAAGAAAAATCAAGGGTATCTCGATAAACAAATCCTTCCAAGACAATGTCATTGACCTTTTGACCTGCTGTAAAAATCTGCTGCAAATTTGTTTCAAACAAAATGGCCTTAGAATCTGAAACAGCTTTTAGGGTGATGCTGTCTAATTCTATTTTATCGTAAACAAACCTGGGAACATCTGCATCGAGTTCCATGCTGCGACGTGCATCGTTAAAAGAACCTTCAATTTTACCAGGACCTAAATATTTTATTTTTTGATCAAATAGCTGAGCGAACTCAACTTCTTTGTGAATATCGATTCCAAAATCAATAACAGCAGGCTCATCTGATGCCAATTCCTCGCCAAATCTATAGGGGAAATAAATATTTAAAAAACGCTTTAGTTGTTTTGGCAATTCAGCAAAACTAAAATCTCCTTCAAAGTGCGCATCCAGCAATTCAGAGTTCAAATTAAGGCTTCTGTGATTGGAATCGATTTCAGAATAAAAATCAAAATCATCGATTTCAAATATCGTGTCAAAACGGCCAATGGTCAAATTTTCAAAAGTACCAAGGCCTCTTATATTGTCAATATTGGTTCCTTCTAAATCGAGCTTGGTTTTTCCCGAAACCAAGATTTTTTCTTTTGCAATATTCAATGCCAGCAAATCGATTGAAAAGACTTCAGACTCAAATTTATAATTCGGAACTTCATTATTAAAGTCGAGTTGTCCCTTAAAATTAAGATCAAAGTTTTCATCATCTGCTTCAAAGGCTCCAGTAAATAATTTTTGATTTATGGTTCCATCAACAGCAATGTCCTTGTAACGATAATCTTTAAAATCAAAGGTTTCTATATTCCCTTTGATCGTTGCATTTATATCTGAACTTTTTAGTCCTTGTCCTTTAATATCTGAAGTAAAGGAAACCAAGCCTAAATCTTTGTTGTCGAGGAAGGTTTTTAAATCAAAGTTTTTCAGATTTAGTTCTCCTGAGTAGCGTGCGACTTCATCTATTTTCATATTTATATCTGAAGTAACCGAACCAATTTCTGTATTCAAAGTTCCATCGGCAACAAAATCGTTTGGATAGCCAGTAAAATTTCCTTTAAAATCTATCAGGCCCAATTTTTCATATCCTTTAGGGAAAGTTATTTTAGGAAAAAACCTCAACACATCGTCCATTCTTGTGGTAAGTTTTTCCAATTTAAAATCGATAAAAGTAGTTTCAATTTCAGGCAAACCTCTCAAACGTATTCTTCCATCGAAGTTCGTATATTCACCGACTTTTAATTTGATATTATCTCCTCTCAGGTTTGAAATTTTACCTCTTAAATCTCCTGATATATAGACCTTGTCTAAATCGGTGAACCGTTCCAATTGTTCCCCCAAATTGGGAACAAAATAAGCCAAGTCGTTCATGGCCAACCAAGAATCCTTAAAGCTCCCTTTTAATTTCACTTTGTCATTGAAATCCTTGAAAGCATCAAAATCCTCGAATTGCAAGTTGATGCTATTGCCCAACTTACTATCGGGCGTTTTCAATTCAAGATTGCTGAGGTTGATATGTTTGGATGAAAGTTCTAAATCTGTCTGTAACTGATCAACCTTGAAACCAGAAATTTCATTCAAGGAAATGTTATCAATTGAAGCAGTCAAAGTATCTTTTGCAAACAACAGGTCGTGTGCCGTCAAATCGAGCGGATCAATTTCAAGATTGTTAAAATCAACTAATTGAGCTATTCGATTCGTTGCTTTGTCTTTTTGATAGTTTACTTTGGCTTGACTTAATTGCAAATTGTTAACAGCAATTAGCCAAGGCTCGCTTGGATTAACTGGTTCCTTGTTCTGATTCATTTCATAAGAATCTTCAGAATCATTGTCCCCCTCAATCCCTGATCCAACTGGCAAATCTTTAAAACTGATTTGAGGCTTTTCTATTTCTAATGTTTCAAATCGCAGTTCTTTTTCTCTCAGTTGCAAATCCTCCGTTTCCAATCGAGCATATTTCCATTTCACATCGAGGAATTCGCCTTTGAATTTATCATGAAATTTCATTCTAAAATCTCTCAAATGAAGTTCATCAAAATCGAGGTCAAAGCCTTTTCCTTTTTTTGTGGTATCCTTTGGTTCATCGCTGCTAAACTCATCAATAAGAAATTGAAAGTTGTGTCGACTTTCACTAATCTTATAAATATTTAGATATGCACCATCGAGGTAGACATCATCTAACTGCACAGAGGGATCAAAAATGAGTAATAATTTTAGGTCAACATTGACATTACAAGCATAAAGCAAAGTGTCGTTCAACTCATCCTCAATGTACAGATCAGAAAAGATTATTTCGTCAAAGAGACTTATTTTAGCATCACTGTAAGAAATCGTTGTACCTAGATTCTTCTCTAATTTATTGACGTACCAATTGAGGATCGCTTTTTGAGAAAAGGGTTGAAGCAATAGGTATCCCAATCCAGTAATAATTATTAGCAGGATAAGGATGATGATGATGGTTCTATATATCTTTTTTAAACCCAAATTAATTAGATACTAACACTTGTTTAAAGTAAAGAGCAACAAGTACATAGTGATTTGATAATTTATTCTGGCGGCTCGTTTCCAAGTCATTGAAATCCAATAATCAGCTTTTTAAGTTTTTCTCAGCTTTGGCTACAAAAAAACAATGGAGCTTCGTCTTGAATCCCAAGCACTTAAATCCAATCTCGACACAAAACATTAAACAAATGAGTATTGAGACAGTACTCCTCAAAATATTTGACTCGCTTTTTGTTCTCAGGTTTAGGTTGGTATCAGAAACTGTGCCTGTTATTTAAAACTGGTTTTATTGGTTATTTGTTGTGAAATTTTATTTCAATCAACCGCACAGATTAAAGGCAAAGATACCACAAAGTCAGAAGAATAGATGTTAGATACAGGATTTTAGAAATTAGATTTCACAATCCTTTGTAAGGAAAACGTTTTCAATGTTTAATCTTGTTTGTAAAACCAATATTTAAGATCTACTTACTCAAGTATATTTACTAATTTTGTGCTTTGGAAGCAAACACATTTTAACCAAACAAATAGAATCCTTTAGAGCAATGTCAACAATCATTCTTGGAATAGAGTCGAGCTGCGACGATACTTCTGCAGCAGTGTGCAAAGATGGAAAAATGCTTTCAAATTTGATTGCGAATCAGGAAATTCACAAGGCTTATGGAGGTGTTGTTCCTGAATTGGCTTCTAGAGACCATGAGAAGAACATTGTTCCTGTGGTGCATCAGGCTTTGGAGAAAGCAGGAGTGGATAAGCGTGAATTGAGCGCTATTGCATTTACAGTTGGACCTGGTTTATTAGGTTCTTTATTGGTGGGAACAAGTTTTGCCAAGACAATGGCAATGGCTTTGGGCATTCCCATTATCACTGTTCACCATATGAAAGCGCATGTTTTGGCACATTTCATAGAAGATCCGAAACCTGCATTCCCTTTCCTTTGCTTGACTGTTTCAGGTGGGCACACGCAAATTGTTTTGGTCAAGGATCATCTTGAAATGGAAATTATTGGCCAAACGATAGATGATGCGGCTGGAGAGGCCTTTGACAAGTCGGCTAAAATGTTTGGTCTGCCCTACCCTGGTGGCCCATTGGTTGATAAATTGGCTAAGATGGGCGATCCTGATAAATTTGCTTTTGCAAGACCAAGAGTTCCTGGCCTGAATTACAGTTTTAGCGGATTGAAGACTTCAGTATTGTACTATTTGCAAAAGCAGGAAAAAGAAAACCCCAATTTTATAAAAGAGAATCTGAATGATCTTTGTGCTTCGGTACAAAAAACAATTGTGGAGATATTGATTAAAAATTTGATCAAAGCCTCGAAGGAAACTGGTATCGAAAGGATTGCCATTGCTGGCGGAGTTTCAGCGAATTCTGGATTGCGTGATAAAATGCATGAAATGGCTGATCGAAGAGGATGGGAAATTTTTATTCCCCGATTTGAATATTGCACAGACAATGCCGCCATGATTGCGATGACTGGGCACTTTCAATATTTGAAAGAAGACTTCGCCGATTTTGGGGTAACGCCGAATCCGAGGTTTGGCTTTTAACTGGTTTAAGCGATTGGCGATTGGCTTTTGGCTTTTGGCCCTTTATTATTGATTCAGATGAAATGCGTTTTTTAAACGCTAAGGTGGAGTGGCGCAGAGAAAAACCAAGAGAAAAAATCGAATTCCGAATTCCGAATTCCGAAAAACGAAAAAAAAGAATACCTAAAAACATGAAACATCTAATTATAAATCTACTGATAACTGCCGCTATTCTTTGGGGGCTGGCAATGAAGTTTCCAGAATATTTGTCGATTGATACTTTTGTTACTGGAATAGTAGCAGCAGCTGTTTTGGCCATTATCAATTCTTTGGTAAGGCCGATTGTGAAATTGTTCACCTTGCCGATTAACTTCTTTAGTTTGGGTTCTTTTGGTTTGGTGGTGAATGCTTTGATGCTAATGTTGATGGATTATTTTGTGGATGGCTTGGCAATGGGCGGACCATTTTATGGTTTCATAACTGCGGCTGTTTTGAGTGTTGTTCTTTCTTTCTTATCTGGAATTGTAGGGAGAGTTGTGGGGATTGTGGTTTGATTCTTGGTGGGTTTGTGAGTTTCAAGGCTAAGACGCGGAGATGCTAAGCTGAGTGAAATTCAAGTAAAATTTCAAATAAATTCCAAGTGAATTTCAAGTAAATTTATAGCAGAGATTTATAGCATTCATTTATCTTTTCAGTTGTGATTGGTGCATTGAAATTTTTGAGAACATGTTCGCGACCAGACCAACTGAGTTCTTTTTGAAGGTTGCTGTCTTCCAATAATTTTTCGATTGCATTTTTTAGTTCATCTGCGTTGTTCGGATCAATGAACAATGCACCAGGGCCAGCGACTTCTGGCAAGGAAGAGACATTGGAGGTAATAACGGGCGTTCTGCACAAAAGCGCTTCAGCAATTGGCAGGCCGAAGCCTTCATAAAAGGAAGGATAAATAAAAGCCAATGCCTTCTGATAAATGGCTTTAAGATGCAGATTGTCTTTGAGATTGTCAATCCAAATAACACGATCTTCAAGGCCTAATTCAAGGCTGAGTTGTTTGGCTTCTTGCTTGTATTTTTTTCCTCCACCAATGACCACCAAGGGAATTTGATTTTCCTTTTTCATATTGGACAAAGCCAATAAAACCAACTTGAGGTTTTTGCGCTCTTCGACTGTTCCCACATACAATAAATACTCTTTTGGAATCATGCATTGCCGAAAAATATCTCCTGAAGCGGGATCAATTTCACTATTAAAAAAAATCGGATTAATGGATTGGTAAATGACTTCTATTTTTTCTGGATTGATTTCATAAAATTTGATAATGTCATTTTTTGTGCTTTCACTGATGGCTATAATTTTATCAGCATTGATACAAGCATTTTTAAATTTCAGGTCAAAAATCTTTCTATCCGGCAGTGAAAAGGTTTTTGGATGCGTTTTGAAAATCATATCATGGATGGTCACCACTGATTTTACCTTGCTATTTTGGATATTGAATGGAATTTCATGACTCAAACCATGAAAAACATCAATCTTATTTTTCACCAATTGGTCGACAATGGAATAGCTTCTCCAATAAGATTTTATTCTGGCATTTGCTAGATGGACATTGTAAAGTGGATTGTTTTTGAAATAGTCTGCGTCGGAGAGCTTTTTGTCTAGAGTGGTATACAGAAAGTATTTGGAATTTGGATACAACTTTCCAAGGTTCCGGAGCAGCGTTCTGCTGTAATTGCCCAATCCTGTTGGGTTACAGAACAATCTTTTTGCATCGAAACCTATCCTCATATATTATTAGATATTAGACATTAGATTATGGATTTTAGACTTTGCGCAAAAAATCATATTTCCATTTCATTACAGACACAATTAATACAAAAATAGCTTATTTAAGGGATTTCCCTTAATATTATCTTAAATCGTTGAAAACCTTAGGATTAATTGAAACCAAAGTGCAATTTCGCCGTAAGTTCTGAAAAACAAAATAAATAGATTATTATGAAATTTTATCCTATTCTCCTCGTCCTTATATTTTTCCTTTCGGGTAAGTCTTGTGCCAATGAAGGTTCTACAGCAAATTCGAATGCTTCGAATGCGACCACTGCCGTTCAAAAGAATGATGGGCAGACTGGTAATAACCAAAGAAATCCTGAGCATGAGAAAAAAGTCATGAAACAATTTGCAGAAGGAAGTTCAAATGGCACCAAAGGGGTTTGGAGCAATGACGATGTTCAAGTTTTCATGGAAGAATGCGTTCAGAAAATTAAGAAAAACCCTTCTTTGGACCCGAACAAATACTGTTCTTGCTTAATGGGCATCATGAAGGACAATTATGGAACACAACAATATTCCACAGCTGTTAAAGAAAGAGGGCAAGAAGTTGCTAGATGTTTGATGGCAGCAAAGAAAGATTAATTTGAGAAAAAGCTTTAAGTTATTGGCCTTTGGCCTTGGCTTATTTTCACCTAAATGTTGACGAGGATTATTTGCCTTGTTTCAACTAAGAAGTATTTCCTAATTTATGGTTCAAAGATTTTTTGAGCAGAAATTAGGAAGTACTTTTTTTTTGCATTTTCGTGTGGCTTACTCTTCTTCTTCGGTTTCTTCTTCTTCGGTGTTATCTTCAATTGAAAAATCATAAGGAAATGTATCCTTAATATTGTCAAAGAAATATTTCCCGATGGAAGGAGCGAGCATGAGCTCTGACCAAAAATTGGAAGGTACTTCTTTGAATTTGAAGAGCTGCTTGTTTTTGTATTTCACCTCCAATATTTTCTTTTCGCGGTCATATCCCACTTCTTCAATCTTGCTCGACTTTACTTTTATTCTTTCCATATTAGAAGGCTGTTGGCTGTTAGCAATTTGCTATTTAAATTTTCGGATATTTAGGCTTTTATGAAATTGCCCCTAGTGTTTAAAACCATCTGTCTTTGACAAGTAAAATTTGATTTTTTTGTTATCAATAACTTATGAATTCAACCACTAGTTTTATTAAATATAATTAACTTTGCCACCGATTTTAGCTTAAGCTAAGACCGTGACAATCAAAATTAAGGCTTATAATTCACATCAAATGCCAATAGCTAATGGCCAATAGCTGATGGCTTCAATCAAAAAAACACAAAGTAATGAAAAAAGTTGCAGTTATAGGTGCAGGAACAATGGGTAATGGAATTGCTCATGTTTTTGCCATGAACGGACATGAGGTTAAGTTGATCGATATCAGCAAAGATGCTTTGAAAAAAGCGAAAGCTACGATCACAAAAAATCTTGACAGGATGATTGCCAAGGAAAGAATATCTGTGGCAGATAAAAAAGCCTGTTTGAAGAATTTGAAAACTTCGACAAGCATTGCAACTGGCGTGAAAGGTGCAGAATTGGTGGTTGAAGCTGCTACCGAGCATGTAGATTTGAAGCTCAAAATTTTTAAAGAGCTGGATGCAAAGACTTCGAAGGATTGCATCTTGGCTTCGAATACCTCTTCTATTTCAATAACAAAAATTGCCTCAGTTACCAGCAAACCAGATAAAGTTATTGGAATGCATTTTATGAATCCAGTTCCTGTAATGAAATTGGTGGAAGTGATAAGAGGTTATGCAACATCAGATGAAACCACTAAAACAGTCATGGAGCTTTCAAAGAAGTTGGGCAAGGTTCCAACTGAAGTGAATGATTATCCTGGCTTTGTCGCAAATAGAATTTTGATGCCGATGATCAATGAGGCCATTTACAGTTTGTTTGAAGGGGTAGCTGGAGTTGAAGAAATAGATACTGTTATGAAATTGGGAATGGCCCACCCTATGGGTCCACTTCAATTAGCTGATTTTATCGGGCTGGATGTTTGCCTTTCTATTTTACAAGTATTGCAATCTGGCTTGGGTCAACCCAAATATGCTCCTTGTCCTTTGCTGGTAAATATGGTAATGGCTGGAAAATTAGGAAGAAAATCAGGGGAAGGATTTTACGATTATTCTCACGGCGGAAAAGAATGGATATTGGCAGATAGCTTTAAGAAGTAAAGTTGGGTTCCTACTCATAAGATGGTTTATAAGATGGTTTAAGCCATCTAATGAGTAGGAACAGCTGTCGCTAATGACTTTTTAGCAAGTCATTGACAAATTCTTTACTAAAAGATTTGGGATCAAAATCATAGCCGAGCCATTCCGTCATTTCTAAGTGCTCTGGATGCTTTTTGTCATTGATTATTTGCAGCATGAAATAGTATCCTGGAATTCCTCCACAGTCTTCTGGAGGACAAGAATTTTCACCATCAATGCATTCAGGATAAAACTTTCCTTTTTCCATTTTAGCAAAACCCTCTAGTTCTATAGAATGTTCCCAATAGTCGCCAAAATCATAAACATATCTCATTTTGGCGCCTTTTTTATTGAAATAATCACTCAATTTGACTTGGCTAGAATCGATGGTTTCATCCTCTTCATTCGCTATCCCAATTCTGTCTACCCCTAGATCAAATTCATAAAGATGGCAATTTTCCCAGATCATGGAATCTTGTATAATTTCATGAAGTTGAAGAAAATTAATTTTATCAGAAATCAACAACCTCCTCCACACTTCCGGTTTTGAATGCTTCAAAGTTATTTTTATTTGCAACAGTCTTTCCATTCTTTCTATTTTCCTAATTATTCTCGTTATCGCAAAAAGCTAAAACCTGCGCCATTTCCACAAGTTCTTTGTTTAATTTATTCGTGTTTTTAACCGCCTTATTAAAAGGCGTGTGCTTTACTTTTTGATTGACCAAGCCAACCATTTCATTTGATTTTCCACTTTTAAGCGCCTCTACCGCAGCAAAGCCAAGCCTTGATGCCAATACACGGTCGAAACAACTTGGATTCCCTCCTCTTTGAAGGTGGCCCAAAATGGAGACTTTTATCTCAAAACTATCTCCCAAACCAACTTTAACCTTCTCTGCAAGTTCCATGGCTCCACCTTCATCGTCCCCTTCAGCGACCACAACAATGCTGGAATTTTTGCCCTTTTTCTGGGCCTTTTTCAGATTTTTCACCAATCCTTTAACATCAGATTGCAATTCTGGTACCATAATTCCTTCAGCTCCAGATGCAAGTCCACTTAACAATGCCAAAAAGCCTGCGTCACGACCCATGACTTCCACAAAAAACAAACGATCGTGCGCGGAAGCAGTATCACGAATTTTATCAATTGCTTCAACAATTGTATTGAGTGCCGTGTCGTATCCAATGGTATAGTCAGTCCCATACATATCGTTGTCTATGGTTCCCGGAATTCCAATAAATGGAATGTTGAACTTATTGGAAAATTCGGTCGCCCCTCTAAAAGTCCCATCTCCTCCGATGGCCACTACACCATCGATCTTTTTTGCCTTGAGGTTCTTATAGGCTTGTTTCATCCCCTCCTCTGTTCTGAATCTTTTGCTTCGAGCGGAACCCAAAATAGTGCCTCCACGGTGAATGATTCCACTAACCGATCTATCGTTAAGCGGTATTAAATCTCCGTCAATCATTCCTTCGTAGCCTCTTTTGATGCCAACAACTTTAATTTTATGAAATTGTGCAGAACGAACCACTGCTCTAAGACAAGCGTTCATTCCGGGTGCATCTCCTCCAGAGGTAAATATTCCTATTTTTTTCATTTTCTTTTACTTATTAAAGACAAGCTAAGCTTTGTCCGTTTCTAGTTTGATCTAAGTTTTTATAAAAAAGATACAGATCACAAACCAAATTGTTCCTAATTCAATGATTTGTTTAAAGTTGTTTTGACGGCTCATTTGCAAGTCATTGAAATTCAATACTTCAGCTATTTGTGTTCCCGTAGCTTTGGCTAGGAAAAAATAAAGAAGCTTCGTCTTGAATTCCAAGCACTTACAAGCCATCTCAACACAAAACTTTTAGCAAATCAATACATTACAGGCAAATATCATGCAAAAATGATACATTTGGACTTATGAAATGGTTAAAAAGACTATTAATTTTCATGTTTCTTATCTATGGCGCTTTGCTGCTTGGATTGTATGCATTTCAAAAAAAATTACTATTTCACCCTTCAAAGCTTCCGCAAGATTATCAATACCAGTTCAAGCATGAATTTGACGAATTGTTTTTTGATACACCAGATGAAGGAAGAATCAATGCCTTGCATTTCAAAAATCCCGCTCCCTATGGCATCATAGTTTACTATCACGGCAATGCAGGTCATTTGGCTAGATGGGGTGAAATCATTCAACCAATTTTAAAGTTCAACTATGATATAATAATCATGAATTACAGAGGTTTTGGTAAAAGCACTGGCCCTTTATCTGAAGCCAATATCCATGGTGATGCACAGGTTCTATACGATTATGCAAAAAAATACATTGGAGAAAGAAAAGTAATTGTTTACGGTCGCTCAATGGGCACTGGCTTTGCTACTCAAATTGCGGCCAATAATCCATGCGATGCTTTGATATTGGAAACACCTTATTACAGCGTTTTGAATTTGTCTCAAAGTCTTTATCCTTTTATGCCCGTAAAAAGATTGTTAAAATATCCATTGAGATCCGATTTGTTCATTGAAAAAGTTGCTTGTCCAGTTCAGATTTTTCATGGGACGAAAGACCGAGTAATCCCATTGCAGCAAGCAGAAAAACTGAATGGATTGTTAATAGGAAACAAAAACAATTTCACCATATTAAAAGGAGCTGGACACAGCAACATTGGCAGTTATAATGCTTATTGGAAGCAGTTGGAAAAGTTTTTGGAAGAATGTTGATGGGAAGTTTTTGGCTTTTAGCTTTTGGCCTTTAGTTTTTGGCCTTTAGCTTTTGGCCTTTAGCTTTTGGCCCTTTGATGATGCTTTGTGCTGATTGTACCGATTTCAATTTTATAGTTAATAAAATTTCATGATGAGCTTTATAAATTTATCTTTTTTGATGATATTTTTCAGCCTAACAAGTTGGAAGCTAAAAAATTGAATCTACAATTTTTCACCCACCTTAAGCTCGGAAACCCGAACGGATCCAAGGAGGGGATAATCAGCTACAATTCCGCTTTTTTTGCCTTAAGATTTTGCCTAAGAGATGCTGTCATTGCATCTATTGCCTGATAAAAACATTTAGTTACTCGAAATCATAGCCTCTTAAAAACTCAGAAATTTCCATTTGCTTTTTACCGGCCATTTGTAGTCTTTTTACTGAAATAAAACCATCTGCTGTAAAGACATACAAAAAGGTTTTGTTGTCTGTTAAAATTTCACCCGCATCCAATTTGTGTTTTGCCACAAACATTTCGGTTTCAAAAATCTTAAACCTGGTTTCATTTATTTCTGTATAAGCAGCGGGATAAGGACTCAATCCTCTAATTTTATTGTAAAGCTCCAAACTTGGTTTTGCCCAATCAATTTGACAATCTTCTTTGTAAATTTTGGGAGCTGGTTTCATTACTTCTGCCGGAATCTGATCTACTTGTGGATAGTCTCCACTTTCGATGGCCTTGACTGTTTTCAAAACCAAAGCTCCACCTCTTTTCATTAGGAGATCGTGGAGCCCCCCTGCATTCATGTCATTAGGAATGTGAACTTCGTCTTGGTAAATTATTTTACCAGTATCAATCTTTTGTTCTATAAAAAAAGTGGTAACACCTGATTTACTTTCTCCGTTGATCACAGCCCAATTGATAGGAGCAGCACCTCGGTATTGAGGTAGCAAAGAGCCATGCAAATTGATGGTGCCTTTGGGTGGCATTTCAAAGACCAAAGCCGGAAGCATCCTAAAGGCAACCACAACTTGCAAATCAGCCTTGAGTGATTTTAACTCTTCCAAAAATTTAGGAGATTTCAAATTGGGTGGTTGAAGGACTTTTAGGTTTTGACTCAAAGCATACTTCTTAACTGCAGATTCTTGAATCTTATTTCCACGTCCCGCTTTTTTATCGGTGGCCGTTATGACACCAACAATGTCCATTTTATTTTCTACTAAAACTTTTAGGCTTTCAACCGCAAAATCGGGCGTACCCATGAATATTATTTTCATATTATTTTCTGATTACTCTACTGAAATTCCAAAATGAGAATAGACTCTTCTTTCTATTCCTTCACTGTCTGCCGGAACTGTAATGATCCGATTGTTTAAATACATGCAAGAAGAGCCGCCCTGATCACAAGCCATCGCATTTGCTGCCCCTGCGGCTTTTAGAATGGCTGCTGATTCCTGATATTGCAATCCTAGGCTATGTCCAGGTCTTTTGCCGTCAACAATCAAAAGATACAATTTGGTTCCCGATTGGTTGATTCCCATGACCGTTCGAGGATAGCTGGACCTTTTTTCATTGGGCAAAACTTCACCATCGATTAAAATGTCGTATCTGCCCCAAATGGTATTGTACTTTTCTGGACTGTTTTGTTGATCTATTGTTTCCGATTTAAAATATTTCCCTTTGTTGTTTTTATCAAATGAAAGAAAGGGTCGATCAGCTGAATCTTCCAATAAAACTGCCTTGCCATTTACAATCCAATTGCCAGTCCATTCTCCCAGTCCACAGCCATCCATCATGGTTCTGCCTGCTTCCCCATTGATGGCCAATAGACAATTTTCTTTTTGAGCAAATCTTGAGGTGAGGTACTTTTCCTTAAACTCAGGTGTAATTTTTATAGATACCGCTGGATTTTGTAAATCTATCAAAGCAAGGTAGGCCATTGCTTCCTGTTTTTCACCTTTTTCTCGTTTCATGATGCAAAGGTCAATAGATGGATGTATCTGATTCACTTTGCATTCGAACTCACCCCTATAGCTTTCTTTTAGTTGGTTAAATTCTGCAATCTCTTTTATCGGATAAAAAGCTTGATTTTGCTTGTTTTCTCCGATCGACTGAATCAATTTCTGGTTCAGTTCATTTATTTGCCCTTTGAGGACTTGCATTTTACGATCGACAATCAGCGCAAAAGCAAAAAACAAAGATAATATTATTGGAATGGAAAGGGATTTATTTCGATTTCTAAAAAAAATTCTTTGAAAGAACAAAACAGATAAAAATGATAACAACAAAGCAATTGGAAGGATCAAGATCAAGGGCAAGTCCAACAATCTCCAACAAAGAGAAAGCAAGTTATCGAGAAATATGTTGACTTTATCGCCCATATATTTTTTGAGTAATAAGTATCAAGTACAAAGTAACAAGACAATTATTTGAAAGATCCAATAATAAAATTGTACAAAGAAAATAAGTTTTTGTGGTTGAACTAATCATTTAAGCAATTAATCATCTATTCATTTTTCGCATTTAAGCCTTAATCTATGAAAAACTGCTTCTAATGTTTATTTTTGTGTTGTAATGCAAGAAGGTATCGATCCAAATAGAATAATAGACTTGAACAATGTTTACGTCTATCAGAAAGACAAACTTATTTTAAGCAACGTTAATCTCAAAATAGCGAAGGGCGAGTTTGTCTATCTGGTTGGGAAAACTGGGGTTGGTAAAAGTAGCTTACTAAAGACCCTTTACGGCGATTTAGAATTGCAAAAAGGCTTGGGCCATGTTGTTGGTTTTGACTTGCATGAAATAAATTGGAAGAATGTGCCTTATTTAAGAAGGAAAATGGGCATTATTTTTCAAGATTTTCAGCTTTTGTATGATAGGGATATTGAAGAAAATCTTCGATTCGCTTTGCATGCAACTGGTTGGAAGGATAAAAAAGAAATCCAAAGACGGATTGATGTTGTTTTAGAGAATGTTGGAATGACCCACAAGAAAAAATCTTATGCCTTTGAGCTTTCTGGTGGTGAGCAACAAAGGGTGGCCATTGCCCGTGCCTTGTTAAATGATCCAATGTTGATTCTTGCAGATGAGCCAACTGGTAACCTAGACCCAGAAACATCTCTTGAAATCATTAAATTGCTCCACATGATTTGCGCTAAAACAGAAACTGCCGCATTCATTGGAACCCATGATTATGAGATCATCCGAAAATATCCTGGTAGAGTTGTGAAATGTCTCGATGGCAAAGTTCATAACTATTCTGAAATTGATGGATAGATTTTCGGAATTGGGCATTCCCAACAAAACCTTTAATCAATAGCTAAGAAATACTTTCCTCAGTGAATGCCCAAAGTTTTTTTGCCAGTTCAGCATCTTCGCCGAGTTTAGAAGTTTTGTTCAATTTCTTATTCCCATAATAACCGCCTGTTTTACCTTCCACTTCAGGGCTGCTGGCCAAGTAAATACTTGTTTCTGCCCCTTTCTCTATTGATTTCATAAAGGGTTTGAAAAAAGACCAGGCCTTTGACATCCAACTTTGGTTGTTCTTACTTCCGATGTCGGTTTTAATTGCACCAGGATGCAGAGAATTTGCGGTAATTTTAGTCCCCTCAAGTCTTTTGGCCAATTCAATGGTAAATAGAACATTGGCCAATTTTGACTGTGAATAAACCTTCATTCCCTTGTAATTTTTGGAATGATTGATGTCTTCGAAGTTTATTTTACCGTAAGTATG
>CALBCY010000107.1 GCA_937927195.1 uncultured Chitinophagales bacterium | reverse complement strand
TAGAATCGATGAACAAGGTAATCTTGATGACTGGTTCTATTGTTGGTGTGGCTTACTTGACAGAGTTGTTTATGGCTTGGTATTCAGGAGCTGTATATGAACAAGCTGCATTTTATTATAGAGCTGCTGGTCCATATTGGTGGTCTTATGCTGCGATGATGACCTGTAATGTTATTTCACCACAAATTTTCTGGTTCAAAGGAATGAGACGTAATTTATATGTAACATTCATTATGTCGATCTTTATCAATATTGGAATGTGGTTTGAGCGTTTTGTAATTATCGCAACTTCATTGGCCACAGATTATCTTCCTTCAAGTTGGTTGTACTACCAACCGACTTTTGTTGAGGTTGGAATCTTTATTGGAACGATGGGTATTTTCATGACCTTGTTCCTTATTTTCTGTAAAGTAGCACCTGTTGTTGCTGTAGCAGAGGTAAAGAGTATTTTGAAATCTTCAGGAGACCAATACATTGCTAAATACGATGCAGAAGACAGAGCGCACAACGAGCCTTATACACAAGGGAAGCCGAATCTTGGATTTGGTGGAGGTGCTTGGGTTGGTGCTCCAGCAATGAAAGACAAAGAAGAATAATAAAGGCTTGCCTTTGTTATATGAAAAAAGAATTATAAAGAAATTAAAGAGCCTTTTTTAGAAAAGAACGATATGGCTGAACATAAATATTTAATGGGATTGTGGGATGACGAAGAGCCTTTGTTGGCTGCGGTTCATGCGGTTAAATCTGCTGGAATTGAAATCCACGATGTTTTGACACCTTTCCCAATTCACGGTTTGGACGATGCTTTGAATGCGAGAGAAACCAAATTGCACAATGCAGGATTTTTATTCGGTGCAACTGGAACTGCTTTTGCATTGTTGGTGATGTCTGGTATTTCAGTATTGAACTGGCCCAATAACTTTGGTGGTAAACCATTTTTCTCAATGCCTTCTTGGATACCAATAACTTTCGAGTTGACGGTATTGTTTTCGGCAGTGGGTATGACCATTGTTTATTACCTAAGAAACGGTTTATCTATTTTCAATGATGTGGAACCTTTAGATCCAAGAACGAGTAGCGATAAATTCGCCATGGTTTTCGATTTGGGGCAATACAGTGGATCAGACAACATGGACAAACTTTCAGGCCTTTTGAATGAAATGGGAGCTTTGGAAGTAAATGTTAGAACCATTGGCAGAAGGCATCCAAGCCATGAGGAGCAATCCACGGCTGGTTTTGTAAAAGGAACCCTTTAGAATAGAAATTTTGATTCCGGTATGACGGGGGCTTCACGGTCCTTAACGGATTAAGTAATTTAGATTAAAGCAGTAAAGAAACTATGTATAGATTTATAGCAGTCTGTCTTGCATTGATAGCCATAATGTACATCTTTAGATGTAAAGCAGGCGGGGATTTTCCCGGAAGAGAGTATATGCCTGATATGGCCCATTCACGTGCCTATGATATTTATTATCCCGGTCCAGGTGGAGGAAGTGAAATATTGGAAGAAGCAGGTGCGCAACAGGTAGATTATCTTTTATTTAAAGATAAAACTGTTGCAAGAAAACCAGTTGCTGGAACCATTCCTAGAGGTTTTGATCCATATCCATATCCTGAAAGTGAAGATGGGTATGCTGCATCCGCAGCATATGTTAATCCTTTCACAAAGAACATCACCAATGGAGTTATTCCTAAAGATGTTTTGGATAGAGGGGAAAACAACTATGTAATTTACTGTGCGGTTTGTCATGGAGAAAAAGGAGAGGGAAACGGAAGTATTTCAGCGAGTAATGGCGGAAAGTTTGCGGGTATTCCTAATTATTTTGCCCCAACTTATATGGAAATGAAAGAGGGAACAATGTTTCACTCTGTTCATTATGGAAGAAACGATATGGGATCTTATGCTGCACAGTTGAACAAAGAAGAAAGGTGGGAAGTGATTAGCTACATAAAATCTTTGCAACAGAAGAAAGCCAAATCTCAAGAAAAATTAGACAATGTTGGTTCTCTGCTATATGTACAGGGTAGAAAAGATCAAATAGCTCGTAAACCAGATGGTTCTTATATTTCATCGAAATTGAATGACATAAAAGAATTGAAGAAAGGAGATAAAATTACATTGGACAATATATTCTTTACAACGGGTTCTGCTCAATTGGATGCAGCCTCTTATTATGAGTTGGGAATATTGAAAGGTATTTTAGACAATAACTCAAAATCGAAAGTAGAGATCAGTGGTCATACTGACAATGTTGGTAATCCGATGGCGAATTTGAATTTGTCAAAAAGCAGATCATTGTCTGTTTACGATTATTTGATTCAGAATGGTATTTCTGCAAACCAGATTAGCTCTGCGGGATATGGTGATACCAGACCGGCAGCTGCCAATGATACGCCTGAAAATATGGCTAAAAACAGAAGAGTAGAGTTTGAGGTAATTCGCTAAAAATGCGGTTATAAAGTGAGCAGGAAAACTCTGTACTGAGAAATTAATTTAAAAACAAGAAGAAAAAAGGATTTACAATAGATGGGACATCATAATCATTACGTAAGACCGGAGCCAGAACATTATAAAATGAATCCAAAGGTGAAAACCTTTAGCATCATTTTGATGATTGTAGGGCTTGTTTTGTTTGGCATTGGAGTATTCACCAATATGGACAATCCAAGCAGAATTTTTGGAACCATGTTACACAACAGCTATTTCTTTTTAGGAATAGGCTTATTGGGTTGCTTTTATGTTTGTGCACAAACCGTAGGATATAGTGGTTGGGTACACTTAATTGCGAGAATACCAGAAGCAATGGCGAGAGTAATTCCTGTGTTTGGGATCATTTTAGCCTTGGTATTGGTATTTGGATGGCGACATGTTTATGAGTGGGCTCATATAGGAATTGAGGAGACAGATGCGCTGATAGCTGGGAAAAAAGGATTTTTGAATGGAACATTTTTCTTTGGTGCCACTGCAGTATACTTGGTTTTGTGGACTGTTTTAAGCCACCTTTTCCGTAAGAATTCCCTTTCAATGGATACTGATCCTGGATATGATAAATATGTAAAAAGTAAGAAAATAGCGATGACATTTTTGTTCGTATTTGGTATTTCAAGTTCGACAGCAATGTGGCATTGGTTCATGTCCTTAGATCCGCACTGGTTCAGTACGCTTTATGGATGGTATTGCTTTATCAGTATGTTTGTTGCTTCTTTAGCTGTAATGAATTTGACAGTTATCTATTTGAAGAGTCAAGGATATTTGAAATATGTTACAGAAGAGCACCAGCACGATTTGGGTAAATGGATGTTTGCTTTTAGTGTTGCTTGGGCTTATTTATGGTTCTCTCAATTTATGTTGATTTGGTATGGAAACATTCCAGAGGAGACTATTTATTTCTGTGAAAGGTTTGATCATTACCGTTATTTATTCTTTTTGAACTTTTTCATCAACTTTCCACTGCCATTTCTTGTTTTAATGACAGCTAGGGCAAAAAGATCCCCTAAGTTGGTAGGATTTATAGCAGTGATGGTATTGATTGGGCACTGGCTTGATTTTTATTTGTTGACGATGCCAGGAGCAATTAAATCTGCTCACATTTATGAGCACGGTCATCAAGTATTAAATGTAGGAATTGGATTTACTGAAATTGGATTCCCACTTATATTAGCTGGTCTATTTATATACATTTTATTCAGTACTTTGGCTAAACATTCATTGATTCCTGTGAATCATCCGTTTCTTAGACAAAGTGTTGAGCATGCAACACACAGTATCTAGATTTTTGGTACAAAAAAATGTACAGAAAAACAAAATAGACCCTGATGTGGTTTTAGTATAACAGTGATTGGGTATTGACCCATCCAAAGTAGAGAGCTGGGTGATTACCCATCTAGAAAAACAATAAGAAAGTAACAAGGTATCGAAAATCGTATACCGAAAACCGAATTTTAAACATGTATAGTCTTATAGGAATTTTAGCAGTTGCCCTTTTGATTTTAATACTTTTCCAGCTTGCAAAAGCGGGTGAGTACTTAGGATTGTTGAAAGGCGAGAAAGAGGCGAATGATAGAAATAATCAGGTTCAGGCGACCTTGTTTCTAGGAACATTGGTTTTTGGAATGATAGGAATATTCTGGTCAGCTTGGTATTATTCGGATGCATTTTTGTTTTTGAGAACACCAGCGTCTGAGCATGGTGGAGCGGTTAAAAACATGTATTTCTGGACATTGGGAGCGATTTTGCCAATCTTTGTTTTGACTCATGCTTTGCTGTTTGGCTTTGCTTACATATACAAGAAGGATGATAGTAAATTGTCATTTTACTATCCAGAAAACAACAAGTTAGAGTTGATTTGGATGGCGGTACCGGCAGTTGTGATGGTATTCTTGGTATTGGAAGGAATGAGAAACTGGTTAAAGATCATGGGACCTGTTCCTGAGGACAGAACTGTATTGGTTATTGAAGCGACCGCTCAACAATTCAAGTGGGATCTTCGTTTCAGTGGTTTAGATGGTAAATTGGGTGGTAAATCTGTTCAATTGATGGATCCAGAGAATGGAAATCCTTGGGGTCAGGATTGGGATGATAAAGCAAATTATGATGATTTCTTTGCGAAAGATTCAATTGTTTTGCCAGTAAATGTTCCGGTTTTGGTTAAAATAAACTCTTTGGATGTACTGCACAGTTTCTACTTGCCAGATTTTCAGGTTAAGATGGATGCGGTTCCTGGTATTCCAACACAGTTTTGGTTCACACCTATTAAAACCACGGAGCAAAGAAGAGTTGAATTGAATCAGCCAGATTACAATTATGAATTGGCTTGTGCAGAGTTGTGCGGAAAGGCGCATTTCAATATGAGAAGAGAACTGTTTATAGTAGAACAAGATCAATACGAGGATTGGGTAAAGAGGCAAGAGCCACTTTATAAGACACTTAAAGCTTCTGCTTCTTTAGAAGAGGAAGTTGAAGAGTCTGATGAGACAATTGCAGCAGAATATTAAAAAAGAATTTTAAAAAAGAACAGGGTATTTTCCTGAGCAAATAACAAGAGGCTTAATATGGCAAGTACAGATATAAACGTGGGGACACATACACATGACGATCATCATCATGATCATCATGACGACCATCATGAAGAATTGAATTTCTTCACGAAGTATGTTTTTAGTCAGGATCATAAAATTATAGCGAGGCAATTTCTGGTTACAGGAGTTCTTTGGGCGGTTATCGGAGTAGCATTTTCTGTTTTATTCCGTTTGCAGTTGGGTTGGCCAGATGAAAGTTTTCCAATTTTGGAGACACTTTTAGGTGGTTGGGCTGAAGGTGGTAAGTTAGATCCTGAATTTTATTATGCACTGGTAACCATGCATGGTACTATAATGGTATTCTTTGTATTGACGGCAGGGCTGAGTGGAACTTTTTCCAATTTACTGATCCCGCTTCAAATTGGGGCGAGGGATATGGCGAGTCCATTTATGAATATGTTGTCGTATTGGTTTTTCTTTATTGCAGGTGTAATCATGTTGATTTCCCTGTTTATTCAAACGGGTCCTGCTTCGGGAGGATGGACGGCTTATCCGCCGCTTAGTGCTTTGCCTACTGCATCTTCAGGATCAGGATTGGGTATGACACTTTGGTTGGCAAGTATGAGCATGTTTGTTGTTTCTTCCTTGTTAGGTGGTTTGAACTATGTTGCTACAATTTTGAACATGCGTACCAAAGGAATGACGATGATGCGTCTTCCATTGACAATATGGGCATTCTTTTTTACTGCTGTTTTGGGAGTTTTATCATTCCCAGTATTGTTATCTGCATGTATTCTTTTGATTTTTGACAGACATATGGGAACGTCCTTTTATCTGTCAGATATTTGGATACAAGGAGAACTTTTGACAAACTCGGCAGGAGAAATTATTGAGGGTGGTAGTCCAATTTTATACCAGCATTTGTTTTGGTTCTTGGGTCACCCTGAAGTATATATAGTAATTCTTCCTGCAATGGGAATTGTATCGCATGTGATGGCGACCAATGCTAAGAAACCTGTATTTGGATACCATGCGATGGTTTATTCAATAATGGCCATTACGGTTCTTGGTTTCCTTGTTTGGGCTCACCATATGTTTTTATCAGGAATGAATCCATTTGCGGGTTCTGTATTTACTTTATTTACGCTTTTGATTGCTGTACCTTCAGCGGTGAAAGTATTTAACTGGATTACAACTTTATGGAAGGGTAATATTAATTTTACCCCAGCCATGATGTTCTCTATAGGATTTGTATCCTTATTTATTTCAGGTGGTTTGACTGGTATTGTACTAGGTAATCCTGCATTGGATATTGGATACCATGATACTTACTATGTAATTGCTCACTTCCACATTGTGATGGCTATGGCTGCAGGATTTGGAATGTTTGCGGGTATTTACCACTGGTTCCCTAAATTGTTTAATGGTAGAATGATGAATGCCAATATGGCTTATCTCCATTTCTGGGTTACCTTTATAGGTAGTTACTGTATCTTCTGGCCAATGCATTATTTAGGTGAGGCTGGTGTACCGAGAAGGTATTTCTCATTCTCTGAGTTTGATTTTGCCAATGGATTTGCTGATTTGAATATTTTCATTTCAGTTGCAGCAATCGTTGTATTCTTTGCTCAATTCTTATTCATTATCAATTTCTTCTACAGTATTTTTGCTGGGAAGAAAATGGAGAAATTGAATCCTTGGGGATCAAACAGTTTGGAATGGACAACTCCTATTGTTCCAGGACACGGTAACTGGGTTGGTAAAATACCAGAAGTTTTCCGTTGGCCTTATGATTTTTCAAAAGATGGACACGAGATTACTCCTCAGACTACATCAGAGAAAGATTTAGAAGATATTCCAGCGGTTAAAAGGATACCAACCAGATAGTATAAATTTAAAAATATAGAACCTCGGAATTCAATTTAACATTGAAGTTCGAGGTTTTTCTTCTTAATAATATGTCGCAAAGTAAATCACAAAGTAAATTATTCGGATTAAAATCTATGCTTGTTTCCAAGCTTAGAGATTATGAGCAATTGGTGAAGTTCCGTCTGAATTTGACGGTAGTTTTTTCTGCTGCATTCGGGTATCTGATGGCGGTTGGATCTGCCATTGATGGTATGTCTTTATTGATGCTATCTGTTGGTGGTTTTTTGGTGACGAGTTCTGCAAATGCGATTAATCAGATCATAGAGAAAGACTATGATTTGCAGATGAAGCGAACAGCTGACCGACCTTTGGCGACTGGACGAATGGATTTGACGGAAGGTGTTTTGGCTGCAGGTATTTTTGGCCTTTCAGGCTTATTGCTATTGTGGTATTTTCTTAATCCAATCACTGCCTTACTATCTGCAATTTCATTGATTTCCTATGCATTTGTATATACACCGTTGAAGAGGTATTCTACAATAGCTGTGTTTGCTGGTGCGATCCCTGGAGCTTTGCCTGTTTTAATAGGCTGGGTTGCAGCGACAGGAGCTGGTGGGATGAACTTTATAGCATTTACATTGTTTAGTATACAGTTTCTATGGCAATTTCCACATTTTTGGGCCATTGGCTGGTTGGGTTATGATGACTATAAAAAAGCTGGATTTAAATTGCTGCCAATTGAATATGATGGCAGAAATAAAGGAACTGCAATACAAATGATGATCTATATAGTGGCAACCATATTGGTCAGTATTTTACCATTCGTATTTCAACTAACTTCCTTTGCTTCTCTTGCGGTGGTTTTAATTTTGGGAGCATATTTTATGTACACCTGCTTTCGATTGATTATTAACTGTGATAGATCTTCTGCATTAAAGGTGATGTTTGCTTCTTTACTGTATTTGCCTTTGGTTCAAATTGCCCTTGTATTGGATTTGATTTTTTAATTCTAGGAATAAATTTCAAGCTACGTTAAAAAAATATAAATAGAAGAACATACTATACAATAGTAATTGAATTTCAAGTTCTTAATATTAAAAAAACGTAGTCAATATTTACAAGTTAAACGTTTTGAAATGGCAGAGTATTATTATTCTAAAATTCATCCCAAAAAATTTGCGCTTTGGTTGGGTTTAGGAAGCATCATTATGATGTTTGCTGGATTGACAAGTGCATACATTGTTCGTCAGGCAGCAGGAGATTGGGTGTTTTATAAAATACCTGAAGTTTTTACTTACAGTACGATTGTAATTGTCCTCAGTAGTTTGATGATGATTTTATCGATTCGAGCAGCCAAGCAAGGAAATAAATCTTTGCATCGTTTAGGGCTTCTAGGTACAATTCTTTTTGGTTTCGTTTTTACCCTTTTACAATTTCGGGGTTGGGATCAATTGACAGAGATTGGAGTTCGATTGACAGGTAATCCTTCCGGATCGTTTTTGTACTTAATTTCAGGCATTCACCTTGCCCATTTACTGGGAGGGATCTTAGTGCTGTTGATTGTTTTTATTAAAAGTCTTATTAAGAAAGATCCAGTCAAGGAGATTTTAGAAACCAGTAATCCAGATAGATTCTTAGGATTGGAGTTGGCATCTACCTACTGGCACTTTGTAGGAGTGTTGTGGATTTACCTTTTTTGTTTTTTTTATTACAATACTATATAATTTTTCTAATTTTTTATTAGCTTTATAGATATAAAGGATTATATTTAAAAGCAAATTTACCCCCAGCATTTATACCACTAGCTATTATTCATGAAATGCACTTAATTTCTAGGTGGGTTTCTATTATTAAACAATAATATCTTAAGCATTCTATCAGATGAGATCATCCCGCAATTTCACCTGTTTGATGCATAAATTTATATATATAATTTTCTTATTCAATTTTTGGCAATTTATTTGCTATATAAAAAAGGATATCCGTAAGGAAAAATGATTACACACATTTGATTTTAAACTATTATTTAACTTAAATTTTAATTAAAAAGCTGGGAATTATGAGTAAAACTGGAAAAATAGAGAAGGAAACTTGGAAATCGCTAAAGATTGAAGGCGTTTCTAATGCGACGAACTACAAGATATCGAATCTTGGCAGGGTTAAGAGTTTTGCAGAAGATCCAAAAGGAAAATTAATAAAAGGATCTAAAATTGGAGGGTACAAAACGCTTTGTGTCCGTTTAGAGAATGGAAAAAGATCTACTAGATATGTCCATAAATTGGTTGCTGAGACTTTCATGAAGAAGAAAAAGAAGAAGACGCAATCTTATGTTATCCATTTGAACCACAACAAATTGAGCAATGGGATTGATAATCTTGCATGGGCTTCTAAGGAAGAAGTTACAGATCATCAAAAGAAAAACCCAGTTCAGCAGAGATATCACAAGGGTTTGGTTACCAATTCAAAGTTGACCGAGAACAAAGTGAAATTGATCAAAAGAATGTTGAATCGTCAGAATGTGCGTAAAAAAGTAATAGCTAAGCAATTTGGAATTACTGTTACGCAATTGAACAGAATTGCGAATGGTGAGAACTGGTCGCACGTTTCAGCGGATTAGTTCAAGCCGCATACTTGAGATTTATACTGGGCTTTAAATATTTTAGGGGTAAAAAATTTGAAAGGCCATCTGTAAAATAAGCAACAATATGCAAGCACTCCACCTTCCGCAAAGCGGAAGGTGGAGTGCTTTTTTTTTAGTGCTTTTTTTGTTCAATTGTTGAATGTGTTTTATTTCACGACAAAAAAATAGCTTGTCCGCATTATTATCGGTGTTTGAAGCAGCTTTGCTTATTGAAATTGTCTGGTTTATAGGACTCTCGCAAAAATCTTCTTATTTTTTTTTAAACAAAACCAATACTTTATTCCAGTTGTTTAAGCTTTATGTGGTTATAATTTCTTTTTATACTGGATCTTAATTGGTTTTGGAAGAAATAAACCATCCCTGATTGGGTTCAAGGACATGATTAATTCTGGGATGACGGAGTTTCTAGCTTATCAAACCACTTTCTTGCGAGTAGAAGTATTAATTTCTTATGTACGAGCACTTAATTAATCGGCATAAAAATTGGAACACATATTGTTTTATAAGCGTAATTAAGCACAATGACTTATTCATTGTGTAAAAGAGCTGGTCGGAAGTAAAATAACGGGCATAATTGTGAAAAATTACTGCCTTTCATTAACATTTCTTATTATCTTTGCGATCTGTAAATAAACCTAAATAGAATGGCTTCAGAAGAAACTCTGGAATTAAATAAAAAAGATTGGGGAGGTGGAAAATCGCCTTTTAATGTTAGCTATGGCAAGCTGATGATGTGGTATTTTTTACTATCAGATGCTTTTACCTTTTCGGCACTCCTAATCTCTTACGGTACTCTGAGAATGAGTAACCCTGCATGGGCAGATCCCAACAAGGTATTTAATGCCTTTCCCTTATATTCTGGCGAGCTTCCTTTGGGATTCGTTTCAGTAATGACTTTTATCCTAATACTAAGTTCGGTTTTTGTTGTTTTGGCTGTAATTGAAGGCCATAGAGACAACAAGGCTGGGGTTGCAAAATGGATGTTTGCAGGTATTATCGGTGGAATTATGTTCTTGGGTTGTCAAGCTTGGGAGTGGAATCACCTGATAGAGGGTGCTTCGCACGGTCATGGTATGTCTATCAATCACATTGATTTTGGTCCTGGAACCGAAAATTATCCGCTTTCATTCGCCCACTTATTCTTTTTGATCACAGGATTCCACGGTTTTCACGTGTTCAGTGGAATAGTTTTCAATATTTGGGCATTTGTTAAAACTGTGGATGGCACTTTTGAAAGAAGAAAAAATAACTATGAAATGATCGAAAAGGTTGGTCTTTACTGGCACTTTGTCGATTTGGTTTGGGTATTTGTATTCTTAGCTTTCTACCTATTATAGAAATTAGTTTTAAAATCAATAAAAACGAGTATTATGGCTCTTTTGGATGATGCAACATATAAAAGTCAAAAACGTGCAGTTATTTTAGCAACTGTCTGGTTGACTGTAATAACAATTGTTGAGGTTTTGATTGCTGTGTGGTATATGAACAAATACGGCGATGGCGAAGGACCGAGAATTTTATTGAACGGCTTCTTTGTTTTGGCAAGTTTGTTAAAAGCTTATTTCATTGTGGGCGAGTTCATGCACGTAAAATACGAAAAACGCGCTTTGATGATAACCATTTTAGGCCCAACCATCTTTTTATTATGGTTTGTCATTGCATTCCTTTGGGAAGGAACAGCTTGGTTAAATATGAGAGAAGTTTGGGGCTTGGTGGGAATGTAATTGAGCTATAATAATAAAATGATAAAACCATTTCTGTTGTTCAATTGTTATTAAAGAATGAACAGAAAATGTAAAATACAGATCGCCATTAATGATTCAAGCATCATTAATGGCGATTTTTTTAAAATTCAATATAGTCTAAAGGATGTCTAAAGGAAGTAAATTGTTATTGACGCTAAGTATTGTGCTTTTGATTCCCGTTTCAATGGGGCTCATTCAGCGTTGGTACAAGGGCGTTCCGCTTAGACCCAAGTTAGATAGATTTTATGCCAACCCAACGAACTCGAAGTTTACAAAGTTAATAAATGATGTTCCTTATCACCAGATTCCTCCTTTTGAGTTTACAGACCAATCTGGCAATAAATTAACAGAGGAGACTTTTGCTGGACACATCTTTGTTGCAGATTTTATTTTTACAACTTGTCCTGGAATTTGTCCTGAAATGACTCAAGGAATGAAGAAGGTTCAGGATAAAATGAAAGGCAAAACAGATCGAGTGATGTTTTTATCGCATACGGTGGATCCGGAGACAGATACTCCTGAAGTATTGGCAGAATATGCTGCAAATATGGGAGCTGATACCAGTAAATGGAAATTTGCGACAGGTTCAACCGACGATATTTATGGAATCTGCGCAGAGGGCTACAAATTAAGTTGTTTGGTAGGGGATGAAAATTCGGAAGAAGAGTTTGATCACAGCGGGCGATTGGTTTTGGTAGATCGTGATAGAATTGTCAGAGGATATTATTTGGGTTATGATTCTACCGCCGTAAAAAAACTAATGGAGGACATTCTGATTTTGACGATGGAATATCCGACAAAGAAAAAGATAGAATATCGGGTAGGGAAGGAGAAGCGAGTTATTAAAGCGAGGTGATTTTTTCGGTATTCGGTATTCGGTTTTCGGTTTTTGAGTTTGGAATTATATCATAAAAAAATCTTGTCTTTTTATTTTAAACAAAATACTAAGTACCAGAAAAGAAAATATGTCAGTTGAAAAATATAAAGAGAAACCTATTTCGATAGCCATTGTTGTTTTTTCAGTGGTAGTTGTAGGATTGGTGGGAGCCATGTTTATGGTTTCACCTCCTGAGAATCTTGTGTTGCCATTTGATCCACATATTTTACCCAAATTTCACGCAGGGATAAATTTCACGGTATCAATTTTGTTGTTGCTTAGTTTTTATTTCATTAAGAATAAAAACATGATCGCGCACAAGCGTTGTAATATTTCAGCTTTGGTATTGTCAGCCATGTTTTTGGTCTCTTATGTGGTCTACCATTCGACAACCGAGGCAACAAAATTTGGAGGGGAAGGATTGATAAAATATATTTATCTGATCATATTGCTGACTCATATAGTATTGGCGGCAATTATTTTACCAATAATACTGTTTACTTTTATGAGGGCCTTCTTTGGTCAGTTCGACAAACACAAAAAAATAGCTCGTTGGACTTTCCCACTTTGGTTGTATGTTTCGATAAGCGGTGTGATTGTTTATTTGATGATTTCACCTTATTATTAAGTAAGCTGTTGGCCTTTTGCCTTTAGCTGTTGGCTATTTTTTGAAAAGGAACTTGTTTGTAGCGAAAAAGCTGTGAGCCACAGCCAAAGGCTAATGGCGAATAGCCCAAAAGAAAGAAAAATGAATTACCTAAAAATTGCTTTAATATTAATCCTCTTTCTAATCGCTTTCGATTTAGTTGCTCAATGTCCTATGTGCAAGGCTGCGATAGAATCCAATATGAAAGACGGAGGGAAGGCTGGTCAGGGGATCAATGCAGGTATTATGTATTTGTTTTTAACTCCTTTTGCTTTGGCCGCAACCGGAATTGTAGTTTGGAAGTTGTTCAATAGAAATTTCAAACCTGCAGAGGAGGAAGAAATGACTCATATAGAAGATAGGTGGTCTTCAAGCAAAACCGTATCGTAGCTTTTTTTT
>CALBCY010000106.1 GCA_937927195.1 uncultured Chitinophagales bacterium | reverse complement strand
GGGCATTTTTTTTTGCACACCATTTATTCATTCCCAAATTGGGATTTTATGCCCAGAACAGGAATATTTAGCAGCTATTTTTTTTATTTAAAATTTATTTTTTCCAGTAAAACTATTGATATTTTATACAAGTGATTTTTTTTCTATGCTTAAACAATTGATTCTAAATACAAATTGCACTTAAACAAAAAATTATCTATCTATTTTCTAATGTATTCCCATAAATGCACCAATTTCCCCCTATGAAACTTTTAAAAAAATAGCCGCGTATACCCAACTACCTTCCAAATTTACTCGCATTTTTCGGCACTTTGTTTTAGGATCACTATACGGAAATCCTAAAATCTTATCTAGCCGAATTTTCTTGTTTTAATTATGAAACAATTAAAAGTAGATTTCTTTTGAAATGATTCGGAATTTTTTTCCATTCAGTTTCATTAGAAATAACTCTTTTTTTCTGATTAGGGAACAGTGTAAAAAAAAGCAAACATACCCACCTATAAGATCAGGAGAATTACATAAAATTCGAAAAATTAGAAAGTCCTAAATCGAATATTTCAATTACAATACATTTTAATATTAAATATTTGAATAAAATAAATATAAATACTGTTTTTTTAACTACGTCTGGAAATCCTTGTGAACCCTCCAGACTTTAAATCATTTAAAGTTTTTTTTATGATGAAAAAGTTTCTACCTTATTTTTCAGACTTCCTGCGATGTAAGTTGAGGACAATGATGATTATATCATCGTTGTTTTTGGCGTTTGGAATGTCTTGGAATACCCAGGCTCAATGTCCCGATGTGGAGATATTTGACCTGCGTGGTGTTCCCGGTTTTGCTCAAACCGACTCATTAGTTGTATGCGGGTCTCCCGATACTTTGGCATTTTTGATTTTCTTCAAGGATGCCACTGGTTCAGCTAAGGGTGGTGAATTTGTAATCGATTTTATGCCCGGTATGGAATATGCCGGCTTTGAATCGGCCTATTATCCAGGTACAGACATAACTCCGGTTAATGTTTCTGATCCTGAATATCCTTCTTTCCTAATTAGCCCACTTGGTACTGATAGTATTGTCGTGGTCTATGTGGGGGTTCAGGCAAATTGTGAAGCCAGAAAAGATGGCCCACAATTATTCCTCGATTTGGCCTTGAATTATACTTGGCAGGACACTTCTGGTAATACATACAAATGTAAAACCGAAGTAACACCTCCAGCCGAGTACAATTCGGAAATTCGAACGCCTGTTCTAAATGTTTTAAGTGTCACTCCTCAAGACACAACATTTACAGAACCTGGAAGTACTTTTTGTACTGAAATTATGTTGTCACAAGATGGTATTTCAGCTTGGGTAGACAACTATGATTTTAGCATCATCGGTACCGATTTAACAGAAAATCTTCAGATTACAAGTATGTCTGCAAATGGAGTACCATTTCCATGGTCTTCTACAGCAGTCTATGATCCAGCTTCTTACGATTCTGTTTATACAGTAACTGGAAATGTAACAGGAGATGCTTTCCTTGGTAACACTAATCCGCTCGGTGCTCCGGCGGATAATTTCTTTGATACCAATGAAACAATGATCGTTGAAGTTTGCTATGAAATTGGTGGCTGTCTTAACAATCCGGGTATTTTCCTGGAATATGTTGCCTCTTATGGTTGTCAAGATCTAATTTGTGATCAGGCATCTATGCAGCAAGGCGCTATCAATTATTTGCCAGACTTTAACTCAGAACCAGTAATTACTGCTGATGTTAGCTCAACTGCTCAACTTTGCGGTAACAATGCAATTGTAAACATCAATGTTGAAAGCTCTAATCCCGATCCTGCTGAAGGATTGTTTGAAGACTTGATCGCTGGTTTCCAGGTTTGCGACAATCCAAACATCGAAATTGTAAATGTTTTATTAAACGGTTCAGTTTTAGCCGATAGTTTGTACACCTTGTCAAATGGAGATCTTGTTTTTGATTTTACTGACAATACAGCAGACATCGATGGAGACGGAACTGGTTTGGAAGATGTTGATGGAGATGGTTTTGTAGATGATCTTCCAGGTGGAAACTCTTTGAATATTCAATTGGAAATTACAATTGTTTGTTCCATTGAAATTCCATCACCTACTGACATCGATTGCGATGGTTTGAGTTGTGAATTCTCTCAGGCTTATGTATTTGGTAAAAGAAATTGTGGTCAGGATTTCCAATCATTCCCTGCAATTGATCCACCAGCTTATGTGGCTTATGGTGCAACTTCTATTACAACAACAGAATCGGTGATTCCTGGTGGAGTAACTGGTTACGATTTTGGTGTAATGTCAGATGGGGTAACTGTAAGTGAAGATGGGGTAACCTTAACTCCTGCTGGTCCAGATACTGTGGCAGTAGAAATGTGTTATGTTTTTGATGCAATCAATGTAGAGGCTTGTGCTGATAACAATGTTTATTTACAAGCTTTGTTTCAAGGTCAAGCAGGATTTATTCTTGATTTAGAATTTATTCCAGGTTCTGCAACTTATACGATTGATGGTGGTACGCCAATGGCAACAACCATGTCTTGGAATGTAATTGACTCAACAGAGAAATTTTTAATCATCCCTGTTGGTTCAAATGATTCAGGTGTAGAACTTTGTTACAACTATTCTCTTGAAATGGATTCATGCTGGTGTCCTCCTCCGATTTATGCGGTTGGTTCACATCAAGTAATTGAAGAATGTAATGCAGATGGTTGTTCTTGTGAAATTGTACGTGCTTGTGAACAAATGATTTTCCGTGCAGACCCTACTTGTGTAGATTGTGTTTGTCCTTGGAGAGAATACACTAAAGTAAGACGTAAAAACTATGGATACGCTGACAAAACAATGGCAGGTGGTCCACTAGAATATACAGATGTAGATTCAGCTGACTGGGTAAGATTCATGCCTTGCGATACAGCATTGGTAGAAATTGCCTATGAGTTGCTTGACGAAGATTTATTATCAAACCCAATGGCATTCTGGATGTTCAGTATGAATGTTACACCAATCAATGGTAATGTAAACAGAGATGAAGAAGTAGAATTGATGATGGATGCCGTAAATTCAACATTGACCGGTATTTGGCTTGGACGAGCAGATGGAAGTGGAAGAGAGTACATTGATTTTTCTACCATTCCAAGTTGTGTCGATTTGGCTCCAGATGATTCTATCGACTTTGTTTGTGGTGAACCACGTGAAGGCAGCGATTTTACAATAAGATCTGAGGCACAAGAAACTTATAATGGAGTTCCAATAAGAATTTATGGAAAAGGTTATGAGGATGTAGCAGAAAATACATTTGAAAGATCTTGCGGTGCAAGTTCTAATGATCATGCAGATAATGCATTTGTTAGATTCCAAATATTTAACCAAGAGGTTTATTATGGTTGTAGAGCTGAAGCAACACCAGTAGAAGATAGAAATCCAATCATGCCAGGAAATTGCTTGGATGATTTCCTTGCAACTTATAATTATGGCGAAGGCGATTCATTGATTTTCAATTGGGAATTACCAATGATTAAAAACCCTTTAAGGGCAGTTGCACTTTTAGATAATCCTGACCTACCTTTAACACCATCAGAATTTGATCCTTCTGGTACCATGTTTGGTTTTGATCCTACTACACCTAATTGTTACAGAGTTGTTCAGTCTGGATGTCCTGAAGATATTCCTATTGAGACTTTCTGTCCAGGTGATATATCAGCCACTTCAACAATGACATTGGATGATTGTACTGGTGAAATGACAGTTGTTTTCAAAATGGAAGACAACCTGCCACCAAATTGGTATCAAGATGAATACCGTCCAATAATTAGAATGCAAGATGTTGATTTACCAATTCTTTCTCCTTCTATTTATTGTGGAAATCCTAGAGCTATTGATTGCAATGGAAATGAATACTCATTGACTCTCAAAAATCAATACGACCAGGCTTGTGAGTTTGTAAATGGAACGGAATATTGCCAAGTTGATACTGGCAAAACTCAAGGTTACAATGTTTTCAATTTGAATGATGACGGACTCCCAATGCTGGGTGTTGGTTTGGATAGTACTTTCCAAGATTCTGTAGTTGTTAAATTTGACCTTTGCTTTATCTGCCCAGCGGATATTCAAAACATTCCTGATTATAAAGTTGTTTACGATTGGTCCTATGCTTGCGATAGAGAATGGACAGACTGTGAATTGAGAACTGGTTTTGGTTGCAACGTATCTAGTCCAGTAACTACGCTTTGTCAAGAATTATACGATGAGTTGGCTGCTGAATTTGGATTCCCTGTACCTTTCAACGCTCTAGGATTTGATGCCGAAGGTACTCGATATTGGACTGCATTGAATCAAGCTATAGTTGATGAAGATACTACAGTTCATAGAAATATTTATTGTCTTGCCAATTATGGATCTTTGCATCCCAATAAATGGTATGACTCATTGATGTATTCTCATCGAAATGAATCTTTCGATTTATTAATTCAGGACAATGGACTTGGCTTCCCGCCATTGGAACCATCCTTCTCCAACTTATTACAAGTTTCGTCAAATGTTGGACCTGGTGGAAGTACTGAAATCAATACTTATTCCATTTGTGCAGGTGATGTCGCTGGTGCTGCAACGCACTCAAATGTAACGACTTCAATGGTTATTCCGTCTTCTGTAGAATTAATCAATATCACAGGTGGAGCAGCTGCATTTACATTGATCAACAGCGATCCATTTTACAATACTTATTCTGTTGAAGTAGCGGATATTCCGGCAGGTGAATGTGTCGATCTTCAGATCGAAACGAGATTGCTTTTCTGTCCTGGTGATAGATTACCAGCTCCAGAAATTTGTGTAACAACAACTTCTGGTTGTTTGGAAAGAGATGTTCAGGCTGCCCTTGCTGGCGATTCTGAAGTTTGTACAGAAACTGAATTATGCTACATATACATTGTAGAGGAATCTGATATTCAAGCTGAATGGTATTTAGAATCTGGTGATTCTTTAGGTTATGTTGGACTTTGTGATACCATCGAAATGGGTATCAGAATCAAAAACGTTAAACCTTCATTATTGACCAATATTGATTTGAACTGGTTGATTCCAAATTCAGGTGTAACGATCGTTGATGGAAGTTGGGAAGCTGCTTATGCAGGTGGTCCAACTACTTTTGGAGATTATTATTCTATTCCAGATCCTACTGCCAATCCTGTTATTAGTGGACCTTTAGGTAATGGACTTTATTATATGGATGACTTCGATGTCAGCCAGTATATAGACGAATTTGGTTTGGAAGGGGTAAGTCAAGCAAATGCGACCGCGGATTCTAACAAATTGGTAATCAGATTTAAATTGATAACTACTTGTGAAGAATTTACTTCAGGAACACCATTAAGATTTGTTGCAAATGCAAACAATCCTTGTGGTGGTATCGTCTCTAGTGGTATCGTTGAAAGTAAACCAATCATCGTTGAAGGTGCAGATCCTAAAGATTATGCTCAATTGGTTAATTTCGTCGATCCAACTGATTTCTATTGTGGAACTGGTGAAAGCTTAGTAAATGTTTCAGCAGTAAACATCTCTGAAGTTGCTACTGGTGACAGTCTGGAAATGTGTGTTACTTTGCCAGCTGATCTTACCTATACAGGAACATTGAACTTTACAGTTCCTGCTGGTTTCGTTCCTAATTATGAAACGGTTACCATGAATGGTGAGTCAACTAAAATATGTTTCCAATCTCCTCCAGGAGTTAATCTTGGAGAGTTTTTCAATGTTCAAGTAGGATTCGATCAAGGTGAAAATGCAGCTTGTGGTGAAACACTATTAGGGGTTGATTTGAAATCATACCAAGATTCATCTATTTGTTCAACAACTGGTGAAATGTGTGGTGTCTTCGTTGATAACTCAGTTAACAACTTGGTTGACATTACTATGAACCCTCCTTTGGCGACTGTTGAAATGAAATTGATAGAACAGTGCGATGGTGATCCAACAATGGTTGACTATACTTATGAAGTGATTTTAACCAATCCTGGTACTGATCCTTGGAGTGGTGATGTTACAATCGATCTTTACAGAGATATTGATTTTGATGGAATGCTAAATACAGCTTTAGATCCATTGTTAACAACTCAACCTTGGCCAGTTAGTTTGGCCGCAGGGGATACAACTACATTAACAGGAGTTTTCACTGTTGCTGAAGAATTTGCCTGTCCGGTAATTCTTACTCAGAACTATGAAACCCCTTGTAATTGTGATCAAGTTATAGAATTGATTGAAGAAGCAACTCCAGAATTTTTAGACGATTTGGGTGAAACCAACTTCATTTGTGGAGGCGAACCAATTTGTTTCCCAGTTTGTGCCGATTATGGGTTTATGCTAGAACCAGCTGATGGTGGTATGATCACTTTCAATGAGGCTATGGATACAATGTGTGTAGAGGTTTATTCAGGTTATGGAATCGATTCACCAGTTAATTTGATTGTTGCAGATCAGACTGGGGCTTGTACTGAAATGTTTATGACTTCATTCTATACAGATGAAGAAGTTGAAATTGGACCTTATGACGACTTTGTAGTTTGTGCTGATATTTGTACTAGAATTGACCTCAATGTTCCAATTGCAGTGACTACTGTAGGATCTATTTCATGGTCGCCTACAGATTTCTTGGACGATCCAACTTCGTTTGAACCACAGATTTGTAATCCTGAAAATTCTATTGTCTATACAGCCACAATAATATTAGCTGATGGCTGTGAGTACATAGTTGATGTTCCTGTTGTTCTGGAAGAAAATGTTCCAATGACCTTGGAAACAGCTAGACTATCATGTGCAGAGGGTGATCCTTTTCAGGAACCATTTATGGCACAAGCAGGATTTGATTCTTATACCTGGGTGCAGATATTCCCAGATGGCTCGGAAATTCCTTTGGCCATTACAACAACTAATTTATGGTCGCCTCCTGGGGAAGGAACTTTCCTTGTAAGGGCAGTTCTGGATGATTCTCCTTGTAAAGCTCAGTCAGATTCAATTGTGCTTGAATTAGAATGCTATGATCTTGCATTAACTAAAACTTTGGCAATGGGACAAGACTCATTGGTTTATCCAGAAGATACTGTAACTTTTACAATTACAGTTTTCAACCAAGGAGACTTTGATGCATACAATATAGAATTAGTCGATTATATCCCAGCTGGCTTTACGCTCCCTGTTCCAGAAGCAAATGGATGGGTTCTTGTAGGAGCTGATGCTGTAAATTCTTATGACGGCCCATTGGCTGTTGGTGCCTCTACAACTATTGACATAGAGCTAATCGTAGACCCTACAGCAACTGCTGGAGATAATATTATTAACTATGCGGAAATTGAAAGATTTGAAGATGATTTGGGTAACAACCCACCTGATGTGGATAGTACACCTAATGATACCAATGGAGATGATGCTGGTGGAACCAATGACGAAGAAGATGATGACTTCGTAGATGGTGACGGCTCAGGAGACCCAATGGATGCCACAGCAGCTACAGACGAAGATGAT
>CALBCY010000105.1 GCA_937927195.1 uncultured Chitinophagales bacterium | reverse complement strand
ATAAAAGCAAATTTTATATTTTTATCATCATTGGGCTCCTCCTATCCAATATTTTATTGGTTGGAAATTTAATGTTCAAAAAGAAGCATCGAAAATTTCACAAAGACAATCCGAAAAACATTGTTATAAAAAAACTAGGTTTTGATAAAAATCAGGTTGTCGAATATGAAAAACTCATTGAAGAACACAGAAGGTTTATTAACAAAACTGATCGACAAATCATTTCACTAAAACAAGAAATGAACAAACTATTACTCGAGTCAAATATTGAACAAAAAGCATTGGAATTGAGTAATAAAATTGGGAGCCTAAATGGGCAAATTGAAGCCAGCCGCATTGGACATTTTAGCGATATAAAAAACTTATGCAAAGCAGGTCAAAAAGAAAAGTTTGAAGAAATGATTTTTGATTTAGAAAAAATATTCGCACCACTACCAAATCTACCACCCCCACATTAAAAAACGCATGAAGGGAAATGAATTTTATTTTAACCTTTTTAGTTTGTCTTTTTCCTATTTGTATTTTTGCACAAGGAGATTCTATTGCAATTCATTTTACAATGAAATTTCAAAATGAAAAGATTGAATTAGAAAAGCAATATTATTCTGAAAAGCATCAAGACAGTATTCAAATAAACAAGCTAAAATTTTACATTTCAGATTTTTATTTGTTTCAAGACAGTATTGAAATCTATCAATTTCCGAAAAAACATTTTCTGATCGATTTGGAAGATGAACAATCCCAAAACCTTCAAATAGATTCAAACTTCACGGGTATCAATTTTAACAAAATAAAATTTAATTTGGGCGTAGATAGTCTTACCAATGTATCGGGAGCATATGGAGGTGATTTAGATCCTACTAACGGAATGTATTGGACATGGAATAGTGGCTACATCAATTTCAAATTGGAAGGTGTAAGCAAAGTTTGTCCATCCAGAAAAAATGTTTTTCAATACCATCTTGGAGGATTCATGGAACCCTACAATTCAATTCAAACTGTAGAATTAACTTCTAGTACAGTTAACAGTTTAGAGATAAATGTAGACATAGAAGTATTATTAAATGCAATTGATTTAGGCAAAACATATGAGGTAATGAGTCCAAGTAAAAAGTCGATAATTTTATCAAAAAAGGCAGTTGAAATTTTCCATGTAAAATAATGAAATCTCCTCTCCTACTCTTATTGATCGCTTCTGTTTTTCTCCTAGCATTTGGAGAGGGCACTTTATATGAAACCATCATTCCCAATCATTTTCCACAAGCTGAATACCAGTTTAAAAACAATCCCTTAAGCAAAGAAAAGATCGCTTTAGGACGTGCCTTATTTTATGATCCATTGCTTTCAAAAGACAATAGTATTTCCTGTGCTACTTGTCATTCGCCCTTCAATGCATTTGCTCATTCGGATCATGATTTAAGTCATGGCATCAATGATCAAATCGGAACTAGGAATGCTCCAGCTTTGATGAATTTGGCATGGCAAAAATCATTTATGTGGGATGGTGCTATCAATCATTTGGACATGCAGGCTTTGGCCCCAATTGAACATCCGAAAGAAATGGGAGAAAGCATTGATTCAGTTGTTATCAAATTGCAAAACAGTCCTATTTACCCAACTTTATTTCACCAAGCCTATGAAGACAGTACGGTTACTGGTGAAAGGCTTTTGAAAGCTATCTCACAGTTTCAATTGACTTTGGTTTCTGCTAATTCTAAGTACGATAAATATAAAAAAGGAACAGTTGAATTCACTGAGCAAGAGCTAAAGGGCTATAGTTTATTTCAAAGACATTGCAACAATTGTCACCAAGAACCCTTATTTTCAAGTTATGAATTTGCGAACAACGGTTTGCCTGTAGATACGAGCCTAAATGATTTTGGAAGATGGGGTGTTACAAAAAAAAGTGAAGACAGTTTGCTCTTTAAAATACCGAGTTTAAGAAATGTAAATTTTAGTTTTCCTTACATGCATGATGGTCGCTTTAAAAGCTTGCAGAAAGTTTTAGATCATTATTCTGATGGCATTTCACCTTCGGCAACCTTATCGAAAGAATTAGAAAACCCGATGGAATTGACAGATCGAGACAAGGTAGATTTGATGGCCTTTTTGCTTACATTGGACGATAAGGAATTTGTGTTTAATAAAGCCTTGGGATTTCCGAGAGAGGTCTTGCTAAAGAAATAAGTTTTTTGAGTTCGCACCAGTAGCTTCGCTCGGATGGTAAGCCAGACTGACTTATATTTTTTGGTCGATGTGTGTGACGGTCCGAAGCAGAGTTGCCTTTTGGGTTCACTGGTTTGTGATTAAAAAAAGAGAAATTAAAATGATTATAAAAATTTTACAAATGAAAAAACTTTTATTCTTACTGGTCATGTTTGCCGTTCCAATACTAGGGAATGCTCAAACACATCCTGCAATTACTTCTTGGCTACAGAATACAACTGAAACTGGAAGTTATTATATGGTTAACAATTCAACACCGATCGACAATGAGATTGTTGTCAACTGCCAATCGGTTCAATATTCGGAGGATTTTGTTTATGTGACAACCAATGGAATTCCCGCTTATCCAACCGGGCCATTTCAGGATGGCAATCCATCTCAAGCTTCTGATCAAAATGCGATTTATAAGATTCCATTGGATCCACAAGCTAATACGGGAAATCCAACGGCGACCAATCCGGGAAACATTGGCGTCTTTATAAATGGTGTCTCCTTGTTTGATTATAGAGATGGTGTCGGTTGGAATCCAAATACTGGTGCACTTTGCGGAGGTCCTCCGGGTGGAAACCCTCCTTGTCCAGGTGGACCGATGGGTCAGACAGATTGGACCAGAGATGCTATTCCAGCAGAGAGGCCAGGTTTTGATTGTTCTAAAGGGCATCCTGCAATGGGAAATTATCACCATCATCAGAACCCTTCCTCCTTCAAATTGGATTTAGAAGTCATATCTATCGTTTGCGAATTGTACGATGCGGACGGTTTGTATGGTATAGATGAAAATGCTCATTCGCCATTGATTGGATTTGCTTATGATGGATTCCCAATTTATGGAGCTTATGGCTATCAAAACGCTGATGGAAGCGGTGGAATAGCAAGAATCAAATCTGGTTATCAATTGAGAGCTATTACTACGAGAAACACGCATGCAGATGGAACGAGTGTTGATCAAGGAGCTCCAATTAACGACGACTTTCCATTGGGATATTTCCGTGAAGATTATGAGTGGATTTCTCATGCGGGCGAAGAAGATTATTTGGATGTGCACAATGGAAGATTCTGTGTTACACCTGAATATCCAGATGGAATCTATGCTTACTTTGCTACTGTAGATGAAAATTGGAATTCAACTTATCCTTATGTTGTTGGGCCTTCATTTTATGGAGTTTCTGCAAACAGAAAAGTAACGACTATATCGGAACCGGTTACGACCTATGAACCGATGGAATTGGTAGACAATGACAATGATGGTTATTTTTCAGATGTTGATTGCAATGATGACAATGGTGCCATCAACCCTGGAGCCGAAGAAATTGCCAACAATGACATTGATGAAAATTGCGATGATGAAATATTGATTATTGACAATGACATGGACGGATACAATTCAGATATAGATTGTAATGATGACAATGCAGCCATTAATCCTGGTGCAACTGAGATTGCGAACAATGAAATTGATGAAGATTGCGATAACGAGGATTTAATGACGAGCATTGAAGGGATTCCTGGGATTGGAATAAACATCTTTCCCAATCCAGCTTCAGAATTTATCATCGTTCAGGTAAAAGGATTGTTGCGTGATAATCTAAAAGCTCAATTATTAAGTTTGGATGGCAAGCTGCTTGGTGAAGGTAAAATCAATGCAGGAAGTACTTTGTGTCATATAGATACAAGAACCATTTATACTGGACAATACATTGTGCAAGTTTTGAATGGAAATAGAATAGTTGAAAAGAAAATGGTGACTTTGAGTCGATAGCCTTTAGCCTTTAGCCTTTAGCCTTTAGCCTTTAGCCTTTAGCCTTTAGCCTTTAGCCTTTAGCCTTTAGCCTTTAGCCTTTAGCCTTTAGCC
>CALBCY010000104.1 GCA_937927195.1 uncultured Chitinophagales bacterium | reverse complement strand
GTGGTGTTTTTTCCTGTTTGGTGGGGTTCCTATCCAGCCATGTTGAAAGGATTTCTCGATCGAGTTTTGCTGCCGGGTTTTGCTTTTAAAAAGCGAGAAGGAAGCATTTGGTGGGACAAATATTTCACTGGAAAATCTGCCCGAATCATCTCCACCCTCGATCAACCCGTTTGGTTCTATCGTTGGATGAATAGACGACCCACCTATCATGCCATGAAAAGATTGACCTTTGACTTTATCGGAGTTTCCAAGTTTCGTGCTACGACCATAGGTCCATTGCGATTGTCCAAGCCTGAGTGGAGGGAAAAGCAATTGAGGAAAGTGGAGCAATTGGGGAGAAAAGGAGTCTAGATTTTTAACTCTGAAAAAATTATTGACTAATTATTTATTATTTATTCAGATGGCTTGAAATTATTTGATTCGAATTGATTTGTAAATTTTATTATTGGACAGGAAGGGGTAATATCTCTAAAGAAAGCCAAAGACTAGGCGCAAGGAAGTTAGCGAACCCAAAAGGTGCCACCGGCGCCGACCCAAAAGCACAAAGACGCGCGGAGCGTTCCGGGCTGGCGATCCAGTCGCGACCCAATACCCAAAACCAAAAAAGTCTAATACCGAACACCAAATACCGAAAACCCCAAAAATACCCTATCTTTGCCCCGCACAAAACCCAAGCATTGAAGAAAGTTATTTTTTATCTTATAGACGGAGCGCGACCTGATATTCTCAGCCGTTTGGCGCAGGAAGGAAAGCTACCCAATATCCAAAAGTACATGATTGAACAGGGGTCCTTTACCAAGGGAACAACCTGCTTCCCCTCTACGACTGGACCGGCCTATTTGCCATTTTTGACAGGCGCATTTCCTGGCGAGCACCACATTACAGGCATCCGTTGGTTTGACAAAAAAGCCTTCAAAGAAAAAGGACGATGGTTCCGAAATTCCATGCGTTCCTATTGTGGTCCAGAATCCAATTATTTCAATGCCGATATGAATCCCGATTTGCCCTCCTTGTTCGAGGACTATTCTGATGGGATCAATTTGTACAACATGGTGACGAAAGGTGTGAAGGTGGAGAATGACATCACCAAAAAAGGAAAAGGCCTTTTGTACACGAAGGCTCATTTCATGCACAAACACCATGAAGTGGACCGACTCGGCCATGAAAAACTCTTGGGCTCTTTGGATAAAAATTCCCGATTCACTTTTGCTGTTTTTCCAAGCATCGACTGGGATTCTCACAACTTTCATTACGATGATCCAGAGACAACACACAAGGCTTATAAAATCGTCGACGATAGTCTCGGCGAAGTGGTTGAAAAATTAAAAAAAATGGGCAGCTATGAAGATACTTTGATCGTCATGGCTTCCGATCATGGATTGAGTTCTACCAACAAACATTTTGATTTGGGCGACTTCTTTCGTTCGGAAAAATACCGAGTGTTAGAGTATCCCAATATATTTAAAATAAAGCCGAACCTGACAGTCTTTATTTCAGGAAACTCCTTTGCCAGCATTTCATTTTTGGATAAAATTGAAGACTACAAACAGGATGAAATTTTAAGCAAACACGGTAAGGCTGTCAATAACTTGGTCAATAATAAAGGAATAGATTTTATATTGATGCGAGGCGATGCCAATGACTATTGTGTGATGAATGAGAATGGTTTTGCACTGATTGCATTTCACGAAAATAACAAACTGACTTATCATCCGAAGACAAATGATGTATTTGGTTTGGGTGAAATAACAGAGCCACTTGACATTGATGGATGCTTTGATGCCACTTTTGAATCGAACTATCCCGATTCACTTTGGCAATGCCATCAACTGATGCAAAGCCATAGGGCAGGGGACATTGTCATCAGCGCTGCCATCGGTTATGATCTGAGAGATTTTTGGGAATATCCCGAACACAAAGGTTCCCACGGTTCTTTGCATTGGGAACACATCCACATCCCAATCTTAACCAATCAAAAAGACTTGATCGACAAACCAGTCCGATCAATCGAAGTGCACAAAGTAATTAAAGATTGGATCGGATGAGCGAAGAAGAAAAATCAGGTTCAAAAGAAAAACCACAAACTAAGCGAACCCAAAAGACCGAAGGTCGACCCAAAAGCATAAAAGCGGGCGAAGCCTCGCTGCAACCCAATACCCAAAACCCACCAGAAGATCGTCTAAAAGTAACCAAGGTTTTCAACAAGACCGTCATTAAGAGAGGAATCCTGCTTTTTGTAGGAATCACTATTTTAAGTTTGACGGGTATTTTCCTTTATACCAATACCGGAAAAACGCTGGAAATTTGGAAGAGCATCGACTGGATTTACATTTTGCTTGGTTTTGTTTTTATATTCAATGATCTATTTATTGGCGGTTTTCGAAATCATATTTTTGCGAGAGAATTCATTCCTGGCATTTCACAAATGGTCTGTATCAAAGCCAATCTCGCCAATATTTTCATGGGAGCAGTCACTCCGTCGCAGAGTGGAGGAGGTCCGGCTCAGTGGTATATCTTGTACAGAAATGGATTGACTTTCACAGATATTCTTGGGATCAGTTTTTATAATTGGATCTCAACAATTGTCTTTTTCCCACTGACTGGATTGATGGCCTTGTACATCTTGAAGGACAATGCACCAGATGGCTTGGTTATGCATTTAACCAAATTTGGATTCAGTATTTTTACCACACTTTTTGTCGTAATTTTCCTCGCACTTTTTGCTCCAAATTTAATTTCATTTGTCATAAAATCTATTGCAAAACTAATTGGCCTTGTCAGGCAAAAATGGGGAGAAAAGTTGTCCACTGCAGGAGACAAGGGCATGGCCACATTGTCCGATTATAGGGGCAAGTATTTAGGGCTTATTCAACGCAAACCTTGGTTAATGCTCTACAGTTTTGTCTTGACAATTGTTTTGTATTTCAATAAATATTTGTTGGCTTATGTATTCGTCATGGCTTTCGGAATAGATGCAGATTTCTGGACCGTCATTTCCATTCAAGCGGTCGTTTATCTCTTGCTTTACTTTGCCCCAAGCCCGGGAGGTAGTGGTTTAGCTGAGCTTAGTATTTCAGCGCTCATGGTCGGCATCATTGGACAAGATTACATTGCAAGCTTCACCTTGTTGTACAGAAGCTTCTTGGTGTTCATCCCTGCATTATTGGGCTCTTATGTAGTCCTTAGACAAATATCAAAAGAGTAATAAACTTCGTGGCTTTGTGCCTTCCTGTTCCTAACACAAACCACAAATTTTCCGTATCTTACCACTGAAAACAACAACACAACAAATGGCAAGAGTACTAGTATTAATCGACACAGGCCATGGCGGCCAAATCGATGGAAAATACGACCCGAGAGCAGGAGGTCGAAAATTTACCCATCCTGATGGAACAACAATCTTTGAAGGGGAATTCAACAAATATATTGCCACTGGTATCATTTTCGAATTGACCAAACTCGGAATCCCCTACGTCCATCTTACTCCAGAATATGAAGACAGGACGCTTCAAACGAGAGTAGACCGAGCCAACAAATATCGCCGAAAAAAATGCTTCTTTCTCAGTATTCATGCCAATGCTGGTCCTGCACCTAATGTAGGAAATGGTTTTGAAATTTTTACTTCGAGAGGCAATACAAAAAGTGATAAAATAGCGACGATTATTGGAGAGGAATTTAAAAAGATGTTTCCCAATAAAAGATTGAGAACTGACTTTACAGATGGCGATTTGGACAAGGAAAGTCCCAATTTTTTCGTCTTGCGAAAAACAGCGATGCCAGCTGTTTTAACTGAAAATTTCTTTATGGACAATTTCCAAGAATGTAAAAATATTATGATGACTCGAGAAGGGCGGAATAAGATTATTGATTTTCATGTAGAAGCCATCAAAAGGGTGATCAGCGAGCTTTACTAGAGATTGAATCTATTAAGCCTGATCTTTGTAAAATTCTAACATCAAGTCATGAGCTTCCAAATGTTTTACTCTTTCTTCCAATTCACTGTCATCATTAAAAGGAAAAATTTCAAGGCTAAATTGTTCCTTTTTTAAATTGGCTCTTAAAAAGAAGTATTGCAACAATTCAAATCGGCTTTTTTGAGATGCTTCTCCAAGTGCTTCAAAATTACTTAGAATCTTTAGTTTGATTTCTGGATGCTCTTGGAGTAAAGAAATGGCCTCATACAAACTGTTGGTTAATTTAGGTTCCCAAGTTTCTCGGTTGATAATGTTTTCCATGGAGACAACAGTACTTTGACTCGAGTTGTTGAGCGTAAGTAAAATGGCATCTTTGAAATTTAGAATTGCCTGTCCACTGTCTTGAATTTCCTCGAGGTCTTCTAAGGCAAAATTTACCTTAACAGTTTCAGTCGGTAATTTTGACAAATTGACGACTGCAACAACTGTAAGAAAAGGAATGCTTATGAGTAGTCCTATAAAGAACTTTTCCATAAACTTGGCCCTTTTGCTTTTCGGCTTTTCTTCATAGTAAACAGGAGCCTCATAATGTCTATTGCCTCGAATTTTTTCTTCAAAAGATCCTGCTCTTAGCTGAACATCGTAACTGTACCTTTTTTTCGGATTACTAAGGGTGGAATAGGCTTTAAGGATGGTTTTAAATACTTCAGCTGAGCCTGGAGTGTGGTTAACATCAGGATGATACAGCTTGGACATTCGTCGATAAGCCTTCTTTATTTCACGCTGATCCGCCGTTTTGGTGATTTCCAGTATTTCGTAATAGTTAGCCATCAGATTAATAAAACAGTCTTCTTTGAATAAAATTTCATCTGCTCCTGTAGTACTACAAGGAATATGCCCGATTTGTTTCATCCAAAAATAAAAGCAATTACTTAATTGTCAAACGAAAAGAGTGTTTTTGTGAGCTATGGGCTAAATCAGGACAGTTGGTTTGTCCACAGTCCATCAGCTTCACAATCCAACTGCCTCAAGGTCCAAAAAGTTTTCTCCCTATCGGTCGCAAGGACAGTTGGTTTGTCCACAGTCCAACTGCCACCAAGCCCCAACTTTCGGCTCGACTACAAGGAGAACTTTTTCTAACAGTGAGAACTCAATAGGTTTAACAAAATTGCTTCCTATCCATCCAAAGGACTTATACTTTGTAAACCTCAAATGCATCGCTAATAAATTTCAATCACGAAAATTACCATTCAAGTTCAGCCATTTTGGATTGTCGGTTTCTATTAGTTGGTTCTTTTTAGATCGCCTCCATTTTTTCAATTCCTTTTCCCTAGCAATCGCTTCATTGATGCAAGTAAAGTGTTCGAAATAGACCAATTTATAGCAATAGTATCTGCCAGCAAATGTTTTCCATTTGCCTCTGTTGTTATAATGTTCAAGCAACCTTCTTGAAAGGTTGTTGGTAACGCCAATATAAATCGCGGTATTTGCTGGATTGGTAATAATGTAAACGTAATAGTTGTAATTAAACATTAGCTAAGTTTTAAAATTACGTTGGTTACCAAGTATTTAAACTTTAAACTGGAACAAATAGTTCATTTAGGCCTGTTTTTTAGTAAGACCACTTCCGACAAGTTCATCTGCTTCACAATCCAACAGCCTCCAACGCCATCTGTCGGCTCGACTGCAAGGAGAGAACTTTTTGAATTGAGCGAAGATTGCGGTTTAATCCCAAAAGTTTTCTCCCTATTGGTCGAAAGGACAGTTGGTTTGTCCACAGACCAACGGCCTCCAAGCAACTGTAGCTCTTGACTGCAAGCAAAGCTGGCTAATTCGAAAACCGCAATCAATCTAAACTTTGTCTTTTACTTCAAATAGACTTTTTTATCTTTACAATATGCTCAATAGAACCAAAACTCGTGAATGGGAAAACCCAACAATTGTTGGCCTAAACAAGATGGCTGCCAGATCAACCATGTACTCATTTAAGACTGAAAAAGAGGCGCTTTCTTGTGATCGGGAAAAAGCGAGAATGCTTTCTTTAAATGGAAGGTGGAAATTTCAATACATTGACTCTGTGGAACAGGTGAAACCTGACTTTTATTTAGAAGATTCTTCAGCCTGGGATGAAATTATAGTGCCTTCAAATTGGGAATTGCAAGGTTTTGGACAGCCGATATACAGCAATATTGAATTTGTTTTTCCAGCAAGGCCTCCTTTTATAAAAAGGGAGAACCCTGCGGGTCTTTATATGAAATATTTTGATCTGCCACAGGAATGGAAAGATCAAAAAATAATTCTACACTTTGGTGGTGTAAGCTCAGCTTTTTATTTATGGTGCAATGACCAATTTGTAGGATACAGCCAAGACAGTTTTATGGTAGCTGAGTTTGACCTTACGAATTATCTTCAATCTGGTGAAAACAAAATCGCACTGCAGGTCATTCGCTGGTCAGATGGAAGTTATCTCGAGAATCAGGACATGTGGAGCCTTAGTGGAATTCATCGTGAAGTGATGCTCTTGGCAGAACCGAAAGTGCGCATCAGCAATTTTCAGGTCAAAGCCAAATTGAAAGAAAATTTTACAAAAGGAACAATAGAAATAAGACCTAAGGCAGAATTTCCAGAGGAGGTCAATGCTGGAGATTATTTCATAGAGGCCCAACTATATGATGCGGCGAATCAATCACTTTTAGAAGTTGCTCCAAAAGTGAAATTAAATGTCCTTGCCAATGAATATTTTCCCCCTCGCGACAATGTAACATTTGGGATCATGAAATCTGAAATTGACTCGCCTTTATTGTGGTCCGCTGAGCATCCAAATCTCTATACTTTGCTCCTCAATTTGAAAGACAAAAATGGAAACTTAATCGAATCTAAAAGTTGTAAAATTGGTTTTCGTGAAATTCATTTCACAGAGGAAGGCGAGTTAATGATAAATGGCAAAAGTACTTTGATTTACGGAGTGAATCGTCATGACCATGACTTCATTAAGGGCAAAGCTGTCGGAGTCGATGAAATGAGGCGAGATGTGGAATTGATGAAGCAATACAATTTCAATTCAGTTAGAACAGCCCATTATCCAAATGATCCGCGTTTCTACGATCTTTGCGATGAATATGGCCTGTATGTAATGGATGAGTGTAACAATGAAACCCATGAAATCGGCGGCATACTTGCCAATGATCCCAACTGGCACATGGCTCATATGGATAGAATGATCAGAATGGTGGACCGCGACAAAAACCATCCTTCCATAATATTTTGGTCGCTTGGAAATGAAGCGGGTTATGGCCCCGTCCATGCAGCCATGAGTGCATGGACCAAAGCCTATGATCCAGATCGTAAAATTCATTACGAAGGCGCGCAAGGCAATCCTGAGCATCCTGATTATCTGGAAACGAATTCTTATGAGTATTTCACTCAAGTTCTGGAAGGAGCCCTCTCAAATGGTCAAGATCCAGATTGCGTAGACATGCTTGGCAGATTTTACCCTCATCCTGATTGGCTGCCTAAAATGGCAGAGGAAAACAATGGTGACAAACGACCAATTATATTAACGGAGTATGCTCACGCCATGGGCAACTCTACAGGAAATTTCAAAGAGTATTGGGATGAAATAAGAAAATACAAAAGACTCATTGGTGGCTATATTTGGGATTGGTTGGATCAAGGTTTGTTAAAAGAAAATGAAGCAGGAGAAAAGTTTTATGCCTACGGTGGAGATTTTAAAGACGAGCCCAATACAGCCAATTTTTGTATCAATGGATTGTTACATTCTGACCGAACTGTCAAGCCCTCAATGGAAGAAGTCAAAAAGGTCTTTCAACAAATTCATTTCACTCAAATCGATAACAATACTTATGAAATAAAAAATGATTATGGTTTCACAAATTTAAATGAATTCGATTGGAATTGGCGCATTGTGGAGGAGGGATTGCCTTTTCAGACTGGTGAAATAAATGATGTAAATGCAATTCCGGGTGAGGTTGTAAAATTGGAATTAAATTTAGATTTCAAATTTAAAAATGAGAATGAATACTTCATCGAATTCTATGGAAAATTGAAAGTTGATCGTGTTTGGGCGAAGAAGGGACATTTTGTGTTTCAAGAGCAATTTCCTTTGGAGACTGGCTTTGATTCCAGCAGGATTGTAGAGCGATTGGTAAATGAAAATATAAATCAAAAATCAGCTGTTTCATTTGAAATCCAAGATTTGGGAAATGAATTGATTGTTCAACATGGAAGTTATACCTGGTTGTTTGATAAAAAGGATGGGCTCCTTCATTCTTATAAAATAAATAGTCAAGAAGTGATTTCTGCTCCGCTTCAACCCAATTTCTGGAGAGCAGAAACTGACAATGACCGATTGGGCTTTTATTTGGTAAAAGATAAAATAAGAAGCTGGAAAACTGCTTGGGATCCTGCAAAATTAAAGTCCTTCGAATATTCAGAAAATAAGGATGGGCAATTTCAAGTGTTGACACAATACGATCTATTTGATGCTGGCCTTGAATTGAAAATGAAATACCTGATTCAACCAAATGCTGCTTTCCAAGTAGAGCTTTCATTTGATCCCAAAAAGGAGTTAGCCTTGTTGCCTCGTTTGGGATTGAGATTTTGTATGTCCAAAGCATACAGTGAATTCCATTGGTTGGGTAGGGGCCCTCTAGAAAACTATCCAGATAGAAACAGTGCTTCTAAAATTGGAGCTTATTCCTGTAAAATCGAGAGTTCTTATGTCGATTATGCCTATCCACAAGAATGTGGAAACCGTTCTGACACCCGTTGGCTTTTACTAAAAAATCTTTCAAAAGAACATTCAAACTTAAAGATCCGTTCATCAGAACATTTCAATTTTAGTGCTTTGCCTTTTTCTCGTGAAAGTTTAGAAAAGGCAGAACATCCCTATGAAATTGGAAGCATTGAAAAATCTGATTTAAACCACATTTCATTGGACCATAAAATGATGGGTGTCGGCGGTAATGACACTTGGACCGTCATTGCAGGACCTATTGAGCCGTACCAAGTAAAACCCATTAAACAAAAGTTTGTCTTTTATTTCCAAGCTGATTAAATAGAGACTTTACATAGAGACCTAAGTATTAGACATTTTTTGTGCGACTCCACTGGAGTCGGTTATTTTGTCCTCATTTTTTACTAACATAGTTTTATAGATTTAATAAGTATCGACCGCAGAGCGGTCGCCCAAACAAATCATGGGTAAAATTAAGTTTTGTCTAGTACTCAACATAGAGACTTTATATTGAAATTTTATATAGGGGTTTTGGGCTATTGTTATGGGCCATTGATTCCTTTTGTTTACTTTTCCTGTATCAGACACAAAGCAATAGAGAACAGCCAATAGGCTCTTTGTTAACTAATTGTTTCCTCCATGTAAAATGCAGGCCAACAATCTTGCCTGTCCTTGATTATCAATTGATTGTGCTGTATTCTTAACCTACAATTAACACGAGTTAATTTAGAATTCATTTTGGCTTAAATTTAAATTGTTCTGCTTTTAGATTTTAAATTTATAATTGTTCCAAACTTAACATTAAGGTAATTCACTTGAGATATATTAGTTCTAATTTTGGAACATCAAGATTCGAATCTACATAAATCAGTAAATAGATAAAACCTTAATGAAACCTTAATGAAAATGAATTTTAAAAATATTCCAGGAATAAACTTGATTTGGCTTCTGTCTATCTGTGTAGTCTTATTCATAGTTGGGTGTTCTGGAGACGATTGTGACGATGTAACTTGTCCCAATGGATTTACTTGTGAGGCTGGAATTTGTGTTCAGGATGAAGTGGACCAATGTGAAGGAGTTGTTTGCGATGAAAATAATACTTGTGTTAACGGCATCTGTGTTGAAAATTATGAAACTGTTTTTAAGATTGGGAATATAACAACAAATGAAACTTGGACCAAAGGAAAGGTTTACAATTTGGCTGGGAAGGTCGTTGTAAAAGATGGGGCTATATTGACCATCGAGGAAGGAGTCATTGTAAAAGGGTCTGAAGGGTCAGGTTCTTTGTCTTCTGCTTTGATAATTGAAAGAGGGGCAAAGATTCAAGCCATTGGTACAATCAGTGAACCTATAATTTTTACTTCTGTTTTGGATGAAATTACTCCCGGCCAGTTGGTTGGTAATAATTCTACAATTGATAAAAAAGGACTTTGGGGAGGGCTTGTAATTCTGGGAAGGGCTCCAATTTCTGCTGCCGATGGTGATACCGAATCACAAATTGAAGGCATTCCTGCAGACGAAGAATTTGGTGGTTTTGGCGGAACAATCTCAAATGACGACAGTGGAACATTAAAATATGTATCTATTCGTCATGGTGGAGCCTTGATTGGTGATGGCAATGAAATCAACGGTCTGACTCTTGGTGGAGTTGGTTCTGAAACCAGCATTGAATATGTTGAAGTAGTAGCGAATCTGGATGATGGAATCGAATGTTTTGGTGGAACGGTAAATATTACCAATTGTATTGTAGTTGAACAAGGCGACGATGCAATTGATTTAGATATGAATTATTCGGGGACAATCAATAACGTGGTTGTTTTTCAAGGAAGCGAATCTGATAGTGCAATGGAGATTGATGGTCCGGAAGGCTCAACCCATACGGATGGATTGTTTGAATTGATCAATTGCACACTATACGGAGCAAGCGGATCGAATGCAAAAGACCGTGCTGGTTCATTAAAATCAAAAGCTCAAGGAAGCATTCAAAATTGTGTTTTCTCCGGAGATTTCGATTCAGGAATCCGTGTAAGGGAAAATTTTGATGAAAACAATGATTGTGCTGCAAAATCTGACGCCTTTGACAATATGCTAGCTGGCTCATTGAATATTATAGGAAATGAATTCACTTTTGTTGCAGGAGTCGATGGAATGATTGCTGTTTATACAGATGTTGATGCTTGTATTGATCAGATTACAGATGGAATTCAATCTTCTGCAAATACTGCCATGGTAGATTCAGGTAATGAAGCAGTTAGTACTTCAACAAAAGGAGCGACTGAATCAATCTTTAATGGATGGACTTGGGCTTCAGAAAAAGGCTACATCAATTAAGTATTGGATTTTTAATTTTCTAGGGTTCTCAATTCTAGTTGTCTTATAACTTTAACTCAGTTTTTTAATTTTTAAAAAATAATCAATAATAAAATCGTGAATAAAATTAAACTTTGTTTTCTTTCTTTTTTATTCCTCTCAATTTGTGCTTTTTCCTTTGCTCAAACGGGTACTATCCGCGGTTTGGTCATTGATGAAAATACAGGCGATCCAATCATGTTTGGCAATGTTTTAGTTTCTGAATTGGGGACTGGAACTGTTACAGATTTGGATGGTAAATTTTCCATTGATCTTCCTGTAGGAGAATACACTCTTGAATTTTCTTACCTTGGTTATGCGACTTTAAAAGTTAGCGGTGTAAAAGTTATTGAAGGCAAGGTTGAAGTTATTGACATTAGTATAAAGGAGGACAGTCAGCAACTGGAGGAAGTTGTGGTTGTGTCCGAAGTATTGAAAAATACTTCTGCGGCAATCAGTAGACAAAAAATGAAATCACCTAATTTGATTGATGGAATTTCGTCTCAGAGTTTTAGTAAAATGGGAGACAGCGATGCTGCTGCTGCAATTCAAAGAGTGCCAGGAGTTTCAATTGCTGCTGGTAAATACGTTTTTGTAAGGGGTTTGGGAGATAGATACACAAGAACGATCCTGAACGGCTTGGATATTCCAGGATTGGATCCAGATAAAAATGCCGTTCAAATGGACATCTTCCCAAGCAATTTAATAGACAATATTATTGTATATAAGACTTATACACCTGATTTACCGGGCGATTTCACAGGCGGAATGGTTGACATCAATACCAAGGATTTTCCAGAAACTTTTACCGCCAATGTTTCAGTCGGATTGTCCTACAATCCTGATATGCATTTCAAAAACAACTTCATTTCTTACGAGGGTGGGAAATTAGATTGGTTAGGAATGGACGACGGAACTAGAGCGGCTCCTTTTCACGAAAGTGTAAACCCTGAAAACCCAGCTATTGCAAATGGGTCTTTAACAAGCCTGACCACAAGTTTTAACCGCACGATGGCTGTCAAAGAAGAGAACAGCTTACCAAACTACAATCTGGCTTTTTCAATGGGCAATCAAATCAATAAACAGAAATTTGATTTCGGATATAATTTTGCATTGAATTATCGTTCTGAAACTACCTTTTACGAAGAGGCAATTTTCAATGATTACACCAAAGATCGTAATTCCTTGGAAATTTTGGATTTAGACATCAATCGTTCTTCTACAGGATCAATTGGTGAAAAGAGTAATTTATGGTCTGCCTTGGGAGGCGTGGCTTTAAAATTTGAAGCTTCGAAATTGAGTTTCAATATTTTGAGAATTCAAAATGGAGTTAGCAAAGCGGGTCAATTTGAAAATACAGAGTTTGAAGACAATCCTGCAAAGATATTCCGTCAAAACCTCGAATACCAACAACGAGCGATAACTACAGCTTCCCTTATCGGCAAGCATAGTTTGAAAAATCAAAACATCAATGTCAGCTGGAAATTGGCCAATACCATTTCTAATATTGAGGAGCCAGACATTCGTCAAACGCCTTTCGAATTGACGCCGGAAGGAGATTTTCTGATTGACAGAAGTATCGGAGCTGTTCCAACAAGAACTTTCAGAAATTTGACTGAAATAAATTACAATGCAAAATTGGATTTAGAGAAAGTTATTGAAATGAAGAATGGCCGGGATACCAAAATAAAAGTGGGGGCCTTTGACTCTTATAAAGAGCGAGACTATTCTATCATCAATTATGTATTTCCTTTCTACAATCCTTCTGGCTTTGAATTTTCTGGCGATCCCGATCAATTGTTTGAGGTTGATAATTTTTGGACTCCAACCAATAATTCTGGAACTTATGTAGAAGGACAAAAAGAGCCTGCAAATGAGTTCTCAGCACGCCAAAATATTTTATCAGCCTACATCATGAATGAAATGCCAATCAACAGTCGATTGAAGTTGGTTTATGGTGTAAGAATGGAGCATTCAAAAATTAATTTTACCGGACAAAACAATCTTGGAGATAAGGTCTTGAATGACAGTACCATCATGAATAACATGAATTTCTTGCCAGCTGTAAATGCTGTTTATAATCTAACGGAAAAGTCAAACTTGAGGGCTTCTTTTAGTCAGACTGTGGCAAGACCTACTTTCAAAGAAAAGTCTTTGGTTCAAATCCAAGATTTCATCAGTGGAAGAACTTTTCTAGGGAACCTCGACTTGGAACAAAGCAATATCTTTAATTATGATTTGCGTTTTGAAAAATTCTTTAAAGGCTCAGACTTGATTTCAGTAAGTACCTTTTACAAGCATTTCAATAATCCAATAGAGGTTGTCGCCTACAACGAAACCAACCCGAACAATGTTCAAGCGAAGAATGTTGATGAAGCCAGAGTTTTGGGCCTTGAATTGGAGATTAATAAAGGATTGGATTTTATTTCAGAAAAACTAAAATCTTTCTATTTGCAAAGTAATTTTACTTTCAACGATGCAAAAACAAAAATGTCGGCTGAAGAATATGACTCTAGAATTGGAAAAGCCAGACCCAATGAAGACATTGATCAAATGAGAGCAATGGTTGGACAATCACCTTATGTCATAAATGCAGCTATTGGTTATCAAAACTCTTTGAATGGAATTGACTGTAATTTGAGTTACAATGTTCAAGGGAAACGTTTGGCCATCGCAGGGATCGGAATTGTTCCCGATGTTTATGAACAATCTTTCCCCTTGTTAAACTTCAAGGCCTCGAAAAGATTCGGCAAAGACAATGTAATGAAAGTTAGTTTGAGCGCTTCCAATCTTTTGGGATCGAAGAAATCTTTGGAATATGAATCTTATGGAGCTGATAAAATGACTTATCAATACCAGACCTTCAATCCTGGAAGAACTTTCTCAATTGGATTTAATTATAAGTTGAAATAAGTTGAAATAGCTCAGTAACCAGAGCCATTTGAAGTTGAAAATGCTCCTAGCCACGAACCGTCTTTATCTCGGGCTTGATCCGTCTAGTCTGGCTTACCACTGGGCTGGCGTACCATCGGGCTGGCGCAACGGATCTTGAGAATCATCAGTTCCTTAATACCTGTCAAAAGCAGCGCTTTTTATGGAAGAAACTTGATGGCGAAATTAGAAAGTGTTTTCTTAACTGACGGCTTTGATTTTATGAAAAAAAGGTGGTTGATTATCCATTAGCTATTAAGCATATAGCTTTTGCTTAAGCAACCTTTACTTATATCAATGGGAAGCTATTTTTTGTCACACAAACACAGAAACATACAAACACGCAATCAGACAAACGCACAAACGCACAAACACACAAACACACAAACGCACAAATTACTGTTTTGAAAATCCTTCCTTGGAGGGCAATCCTAATGAACCTATAAACTTGTTCCATCTAGGATCTTTGTGAAGGACTTTGAATTCTGGGTAATTTAAAATTTCGAATAAAGAAGCATCCTCATTTTTAACTGATAATTCTAACCACTTAAAAGCTTGGTCTTTTTCTCCTCTTACAGCATAAACATGCGCAATATTTGGCCATCCCTCATCACCAAACTTTTTAATGAAT
>CALBCY010000103.1 GCA_937927195.1 uncultured Chitinophagales bacterium | reverse complement strand
AGCCATCCTTTTTTTCAACCTTTTATTAACTCTTGTCAGAATTGAAATAATGAAATATACAATTAAAAATAGAAGCAACAATAGCCACCAAGTTCTTAATGTGAATGGAAAATTTATTAAACAATTTGGCCTTCTTTTTCTATTGGGTTTATTGATGCTCATCGGATCAGCAGATACACTTTTAGCTCAAGGTCCCGGTTATCAAGGAAAGCGGGTTTATATAAGTTATGAACCCCAAATCAGGAGCGTAAACCCATTAGATAGGGTTTATGGTGACAATGGATTTTATCGACAATACAATGATGATGGTACTTGGAAAGCCGATACGAATTTGGTTCAAAGATATACTTTGAGACACAATATTGGATTGCATTATGTTTTCACCAGGTCAGATATTATTGGAATAGATTTCACTTTAGGATCGCACAGTAATTTCAAGAAAAACTTTGGAACTACAGATTCATTAAACCTCTATCAAGCACAAGGATTTTCCATTGGATTAATTTATAAAAGATTTAATTTTAAGAAGAAAGGTTACTTGGCACCAAACGGTAATTTTCTTGAAATCAGGCCTTTTCTTTTCATCTCTAATGTGGATGAAATTGGGTCATTTGATGGAACTACTTTCCCAGAAAAAGCAGATCTTTATGATACTCCCAAACGTCAACCAGAAAGTTCTAACCGCTTTGGAATTTCAATTGCGTGGGGAACGCAAACAGTGTTGATTGACCGATTTATTACTAATTACACTTTTGGGATCACCTTAATGCCACCTAACAGAGCATGGTCCTTTTGGAATAACAATAACGATAAACCTTTGACCATCGCCCAAGAGGGAGCTTATAATGCTTTTGGCGGGACTCAAGCCACTCCAATTGGAATCAGCATTGATTTGAAAATTGGGATTGGGGCTCTATTGTTTTAGGTCTGCTCTATTTTGGGTCTGCTGTTTTAATGTTGTTTGGCATAAGGAGCTAATTGATCTTTCAGAAAATCCCAGTTTGTGATTTTTCGATTTAGGAATGGATCTTTTTCATTGACAAACAATTTTACAAAAATTATAAAAACATTAAAAAGAGAAAGCCCCTGTTCAATTGATTGAACAGGGGCTTTCTCCTTTTAGCCTTTCTCCTTTTAGCAATTGAAAGTCTTGCATTTCGGCAAAACTCCTTTTGAAGATCTCATTAAAAGTACAATAGCTCAATGGATTTCCATCATCAGTTTACTTATTGCTTATTGCGCGAATGAAACAACAATTACAAAGCGTACCAAGGAAAAGTGAGCGTTCAATGGTGTACTAAACGGGAAGCGTTTTAACCTTCTTTTTCATCCAAGTCTGCTCTAAAGGCAAAACCCACTTATTTTCAAAATCTTCCTTGGTGTAAATCAGATTGTTAAATACTGGAGTTTCCATGTTGATCTTTCCTCCTTGAAGATGATCATTCAATTCTCCTAATTTGAAGCTTTTAACCGCTTCTCCATCTTTGTAACAAATCAACATTCTATCGAAGAAGTCTAATTTGAAGATGTCTGAAATTTCACGAATATAATTGACAGATGTATCTATTGAACAACCGCTGGCCATGGTTTGTGTTTCATCGACAATGAAGACGACGAAGCGATTGTGGAGGACCGCAGACCAAGCTTTCAATGCTTGTCCGTGAGCTGCCCAGTTATTGCAAAAATCAGCTGCAGATTTTTCTATCTCTGTTACCTCATTTTCCTCAAACTGTCTGTCAGCTTGATAAATCCACAATCTTGATTTTGGTGAAAGTTCTTCAAATGTATTCATTGTTATTTTTTTTATGGGAAAATGCATGCAGTCTGTCACGCATGCTAAGCAGTCTGTCACGCATATTATGCAGTCTGACACGCATTCGATGCAGTCTGTCACGCATGCTATGCAGTCTGACACGCATGCAATGCAGTCTGACACGCATGCAATGCGTGTCTACAGCATTGATTCTTCGATCAATTCGGCGATGTCTTTTACTTTAATTTCGTCTTGCTTTTCTTCTCCCTTAATTCCATCCGTCAACATTGTGTTGCAGAATGGGCAGGCAGCAGCAACAATTTTTGCCTTTGATTCCAAAACGTCTTTGGTCCGTTCTTGGTTCACTCTGATTCCACCTTCTTCTTCCTCTTTGAACATTTGTGCACCTCCTGCACCACAACACAAACCTTTGGTTTTGCAGCGTTTCATTTCAACCAATTCGGCATCCAACAATTCCAAAACTTTTCTTGGAGCTTCGTATATATTATTGGCACGTCCTAAATAACAGGAATCGTGGTAGGTTATTTTTTTGCCTTTGTATGCTCCCCCACCTTTCAATTTTATTTTACCCTCATCGATGAGTGTTTGCAAATAAGTACTGTGATGAATTACTTCAAAGTTTCCTCCCAATGGTGGATATTCATTCTTTAAGGTATTGAAGCAATGTGGGCAAGCAGTAACAATTTTCTTGACCTCATACATATTCAGCACCTCAATGTTTTGAATGGCCATCATTTGAAATAAAAATTCATTTCCCGCCCTTCTAGCCGGATCGCCTGTACAACTTTCCTCTTCTCCTAAAATGGCGAATGAAATTTCAAGCTTATTCAAAATCTTAACAAAAGCTTTGGTAACCAGTTGAGCCCTTTGATCAAAGCTACCTGCACAACCTACCCAAAATAATATTTCAACATCTTTTCCTGCTGCAGCCATTTCTGACATCAATGGAACCTGAGTACTCATATAAAAGTTTTAATTGTAAAAAAAAATAGATACTAGATTTAGGCATTAGATTTTCAGAATTATAAAGAAACATTTTCAATGTTTCCCATTTGTTTCCATTGTTTCGCTTTTAGATGCAATGGAATTCAATAATCTATCAATAAAATCCAATTTCAATTATTATTGCTTAGAATTTCAGAAATCAAAAATGTTATTAATCAAGCAATCATTTACTAATAATTGTCAATCCATAATTCTACCTTTGAATTCGAACCGAAAATACTGAAACAACACAAAAATAAATAAGTTTTGCTCGGCTTTCTGCAACAATACAAAAAATTAAACCGATCGGTTCTTTATTTTCTACTCTGTTTATTCAGTTTGAGCGTAATTGATGCCTCTTTGTACCTCATTTTGAACATTCATATGAGCAAAAGTGGTTATTCAGATCCGCAAATTGCCTCCTTTCTGACCAGTAGATTTTTTACAGCGCTTTGTTTTGGCATTCCTTTGGGTATGTTTATCCAAACAAGGCGGATTAAGCCCATTTTGGCCTTTGTTTCCATTCTTTTTCCCTTGGTGCTACTCTTGGCCCTATATGCGATTGAGCATGGAATAGATTGGCTTTTGTACGTTTCCTTTGCCCTGATTGGTTTTTCAGTTGGCAATCGATTTATTTTATCGCCACCTTTCATTTTAAGAAATGTAAAAAAGGAGCATCATACAATGGTTTTTTCATTGAATTTTGCTACTTGGAGTGCTGGGTTGATTTTGAGTGGGATCATTATTTTTATTTTGAAATTTTTAAACCCGGAATTTTTCACTGATCGAAACATGCTGGCTTTCTTTTGCGTGTTTGGCTTTACAGGCTTCCTCTCAGCTCTGTTGATTACCGAAAATTACAAAGTGGGAGAATTGGAACAAAAAAGTGTGAAGTTTTTCGATTTTGATTGGAAAACCATCAGCAAAGCCTCTGCTCCTACTCTTGTTATTGCTGTTGGAGCTGGATTGACAATTCCCTATATAAATTTGTTCTTTTTTCATGTCTTCGATATGGATTCAGATCAATTTGCCTTGCTAGGAACGGCTACCTCAGTTTTGATTTTGTTGGCCGCGCTTTTGGTTCCGAGTATCAAAACAAAATGGGGTTACAAAGCCATTACTACTAGTCAAACACTATCCGTTATAGCCTTGTTTTTTCTGGCTTGTACAGACTTTCTAAACATTTATTCTTTTGCTATTTACATGGCGATCATTTGTTTTGCAATACGCCAACCGCTGATGAATCTGGCCAATCCAATGACTTCAGAAATGAGCATGTATTATGTTGGTAAAAAGAATCAGGAAATGATGAGCGCAATTGTTTCTTCCATCTGGGCAGGAAGCTGGTTTTTCAGTTCCATTGTTTTCAAATTTTTAAGAGCATCTGGTTTGAGGTATGGTAAAATATTTTTAATCACTACCCTCTTGTATGCCATAGGAGTTTTATTGTATTTCTTTCTAATCAAGGATTATTACAAAAAGAAAGACTTGGGTATTATTGTAGATTGAGGGATCGTAAAATCGAATTCAAATTCTCAATGGTGCATTAGATCATGAAATTTATTTCACTCACCGACCAAGACAAATGGACACCAATGGATCGGAGAGATCATTGGCTTTTCTTCCATGATTTTTCTTTTTGCTTTACTTAGAGCCAAACAGATAGATTCTCCTTGCAACAAATACTGGTAAAACAAACGCATCAGTTGATAGGAGTTTTTATCATAAACCACAAACAATGTGGAAATGATGTTTTGAACACCGCTGTATAAAAGACCTCGATTTATTGTCATCATTCCCTCACTTCCATACAATTCGCCAATCCCGCTTTCACATGCACTTAAGACCACCAGTTTGGCTGCCAATTTTAAATTGAAAGTTTCTTGGATGTAAAGTTTTTCATTGTTGGCAAAAACCAAGCCTGAAAGTTTGGGTACTTCATGTTGTTGAAAATGGGCAGCAAGATGGATTATTTCAGCCTGTCCTGCATACCTAAGGAAATTTTCTTTGGATGCAGTTTCCGAAACAAAAAATTGAGATTCCTTTTCATTAAACAGCTTTGCAATTTCTGTAATCTCCACTTTAGAAAAAGGTAAATGGGTCCATTTTTCTTTTTCATTTTCATTCTCATTTTCTTCTTCATTCTCAATTTTATTCTCATTCTTATTCTTATTCTTCAACGACTCATCTGTTCTATATTGAAACGGTTCATTGCTCTGCAATTCAGCTTCCTCTTCAATATGTTCGTAAACTGGTGCCATTCCCAAAAAGCCATTGCCGCTTTTCCTTTCAGCTGATTTCTGTTTCTGTAAACACCACAAGCTTGCAGAATAGTGGTAGGAAATATTTGCATGATTCAATAGATAATCTGGCTGTTCTCCTTTTACAAATGGACTATTCAAAAGGGCTTCGAATGGAAGGAGTGATAAACTAGCATGCGGGATTATAATTAAGTCAATTATTTCATCTGAATGGAACATCCCAAAAATGAGATCTGCAACTGGTTGGATTAATATTTGGTAAAGCTGAAAAGCATAATTCAAATAGTTTTCATTTTCCAAATGGCGAATAGATTTAATGAAAGCCTTTACAAGCCCAGGAAAATTTTCGGAAACTGATACCTTGATCAATTCTGTTTCGAATTCAGAAATGTATTGAATGTACAAACCATCCTCTACAAGAAAATAATTTAACAAAGACTTATTTTCCAGGGAGGCTTGGATTTCTTTTATTGGTAAAATTGCATTTTGGTATTTGCTTCTTTTGTATGCTGGATAAGCATCTTCAATTTCATCGATCAATAAATGATAGGATTTTCTTTTATCAATGAAATCATTAAACAGCGCTCGATCCTCTTTGCTATCTTTTAACTTCATTTTTTCAATTTGAATACGCAAAGCCAAAACTTCTTCTTTTAACGCTTGTTCTTTAAGCAAATAGGGCGAGCCCTTCAACAGCGTTTTAGCTCTTCCTTCTGTGAAGGCAGACTGTAAAATTTTGGCTTTCCCAGTTTCTATAAATTGAAAAGACTTTGATAAACAATCAACCGGAGCCAAAAGAGTATTTACTTTTAAGCCCAGGTCAAGGATGTGAATAAATTCCTCATTCAACTGTAATTTTGTTCTTTCGGCCTTGTAAATATTGTTTAGATAATCGAGCAATTCCAATGCAGAATCGAACCAGTAATAGGATTGTTCCAAATCTTTGTCGTCGTTAGAAGTTTCATACCGATTGAAATAGGCCTGAGCCATACCAGCGATTGGACCCCATGCTGCGGAATGGCTCAACAAATTGTCCTTCCAATCTAAAAAGGATCCCTCCAATAAATTTGGTTCATTTAACAAGAATACCAAGGCTTTTTTGAAATTAGATATGGCTTGATTAGATTGATTTCTTAAGTGTTTCAATCCCAGTATTCGATATATTTCTGCTTGAGCGATTGGTTGATCTATTGAACCTTGGCTCGCTTCCAAAAGTAGATTTGCATATTTTAGGCCTTCTGCTCCTTCACAATTCAAAGAGAGGTGCTGATAAATAATTCTATAGCCTGTCGTTGCTTTGTCAATGCCTAAAATTTCCAATATTTCTAATCCTCTTTTCCAATATGCTATTGCTTTACTTTTATCGAAGTGGCAATAAATTAATCCCATTGGCAACAAGAAATTTACCATCGCAAAAGTTTCTTCACCTTTTACTTTAATTAAATCATAACCCAAATTTGCATACTTTAAGGCTTTGTCATACATGCCCAAATGTTCATAGGCCTCAACAAAATAAACACATGGTGCGGCTTTCAAGAATAAAGCATCAATTTCAATACCCAATAAATGAGCCTCCCTTAAATAATAAATGGACTCGGAATAGTCCTTTCTTTTGCATTCCAATACCCCTCTCTTATAGCATACTAGTCCATAATTGTAATTACTTTTCCATTTTGATTTATAAGCTTTCTTAAAGCAATTAGCTGAATCATCCAATACTTTTAATCCTAGTTTTACAGATTTATTACTGGCCACAAAAAAGTACAAGGAATGGATCAATCCCATATGTTTATGGTCCTTTATTATTTTGTAATCTGCGACAGACTTTTGGAAATACTTTTCCATTTCTTCGAATTGCCCTGAATAAAAGTTGGCCAAAATCAAATAGTAATAACATTTTATCAAATGAGTTTTATCATTCAAAGACTCATATAGGGCCAATTGTTCATGAAGCAATTTAAGAGCTGTCTTGTGTTCAGGTTCCTTTTTATAGCATAAACTGCGGCTATAGATAATAATGGAATTTGAAGCCAAAATGGAGTTTGCTCCATAATTATCAATCGCCAAGTTATAAGCCTCCGTGATTAATTCATGGGCTTTTTCATAATTCAAATTCGCTTGTTCATTATAATAACAAAGGGCAAGTTGACGTATTTTCAAATCGATTGGCAAGTCCTTGTTGAGTAGTGGGTTCAAGAACTCGTTGCCTTTATTGAACTGGGAAAGAATGCTATAGACCTCTGCGAGATTTATTCGAACTTCCCAATCCTGTTCTGGCTCGACGGCAAATTCTAAAGCCTCCAAATAAGTTTGAATGGACTCCTCTAAATCATTGTTTTTGCGCAAGTTATCCGCTTTCAATAAGAGTTTGGTGAAATTTGATTTTGAACCATTCATTTACAGTCTTTTCTTAAAGTCTTTTCTTTTTGAAGCCTGTTAAGAACTTCATTGTAATTCCAATAAAAGAATGTAAGTAGTATTCAAATAGTAATTAAGGCAGATTATACTGCGAAACTAGAGTAGGTTGATGAAGATTGTGATCAGCTTTAAAATTAAGCTGTCCAAATATAATCAAATATACCCATATTTGGCAGTTATTTTTTTTGAGAGGTTTTGCAAGTTTTGGGCAAATTTGGGCCCCAATCTCATCTTTTTTCTATTACCAGTTTTCTTGTTCCTTTGTTTTTCATACAAAAAAGCCATTGCTTAGGAAAGTCAAGAACTAAAAGACTGCTAGAAGAATGAAATTTTCTTTGTACTACAAAGTACTTTTACTTATTAGATGAACTTAGGAATAATACATGAGTACTTGTATTTTTACAAATAAAAAATTGCTTTATTTTGGTCTTATGACGCTTACTTTTGGTTCTTATAACCATAGCGTCAGGGTATAAGAACACTTTATAATTTTACCATCAATTTTGTTTGGGATTAACTCTCCATTTCATTGACCCACTTGGCGCGATCACTTGGATTGAATTGCCAAACAGCACCATTGTTTTCGGTATTGTTAAACATTAAATTCCATTCTTCGGTAGAGTCTGCTTCTTCCATAATTTTGTAGCGTCTCAACTCAATTATCATTGAAAGTGGATTGATGTTGATTGGGCACTCTTCTACACAAGCATTGCAAGTGGTACAAGCGTTTATTTCCTCCTTGCTTATATAGTCAAAAAGGCTTTTTCCATCATCGAATTCCTTGCCTTTTTCTTTCTCATTCTTGCCTTTTTCTTCGGCTCTGTCACGAACAGCCATGACGATGGCTCTTGGAGATAATTTCTTGTCGGTTTGATTTGCTGGACAGTTGGCGGTACATCGACCACATTCCGTACAACTGTAAGCAGATAGCAATGTTGGCCATCCAAAGTCTTCAATGTCTTTTGCACCAAATCCAGCTGGTTCCCCTTCATCGGCAGGCTCTTCTGCAGGAGGATTGGGATCCATCATCAACTTGATTTCTTTGGTAATGGCTGGCATATTTGCAATTTCACCCTTCGGCTTAAGACTTGCGAAAAAGGTATTGGGGAATGCCAATAAAATATGAAGATGCTTCGAATAAGGAAGGTAATTCAAGAATGCGATGACCACACAGAAATGGAACCACCAGCCGAAACGTTCCATGATCATCAGAGCAGTCGTTGACCAACCTGTAAATAGATTGGCGAAGGCTCCACTGATTAAAAATGTTCCAGTTTCATGATATACACCCTTTGCTTGAAGTGCCTTGTCTCCAACATTCATGCAGAAAACACCAATCAACAAGCAAATTTCCAAATACAAAATTATATTCCCATCCAGTTTTGGCCAGCCTTTCATTTCAGGCTTAACAAATCGAGGAATTTTCAATAAGTTTCTTCTAACTAAGAAGATGATTGTCGCCACAAAAGCAAGAACTGATAAGATTTCAATAAAATTGATAATCAAAGTATACAAACCACCTAAAAAGCTACCTTCCAAAACATGCCAGATAGCACGATGGCTTCCTGTTATCCCATCAATAATGATTTCTAACAACTCGATTTGAGTAAAAAGGAAAGCTACATAAATGAAAAGGTGTAAAACTGCAGGAATCCAATTTTTGAACATTTTCTTTTGTCCAAAAGCAATCATGAACATATTTTTCCAACGTTGACCATTGTCTGCAGGATCAAATTCAACTTCTTTACCACGCAAAATATTTACGCGTATTTCCATAAATTTTTTGAAGGCTATAAATCCTCCACCTCCTGCAACTGCTATAAAAAGTATTATTTGTATGATTCTGGCAATGTCCATATTCTATATCGTGTAATTCTTTTGTGTAATTCCTAAAAATTTCAATCAAAATTTCAATCAAAATTTTAATCGAAATTTCATCAACATAAAGAGCGAATCTTCGCTGTATTAACAATTGAATGCAATTTAGTGAGTATTTAGGAATTTTGTGCTAGGTATATTGTGTTTTTTTGAAACACATAGGACACAATAGAAAACATAGACTTAAAGGCCTAATACCAAAATCTGAAGTGCTAAAACTGAATTCCAAACTAGCGGCTCATGTATCTTTCCCATTTATCTACTACGTCTTCTAAATCTTTAGGAAGCTCGGAATCAAAAAACATTTCTTTACCAGTTGTAGGATGAATAAAACCCAATTCCTTGGCATGAAGTGCTTGTCGAGGAATCAATTTGAAGCAATTCTCTACAAATTGTTTGTATTTAGTATAAACCGTTCCTTTTCTAATTTGATCTCCAGTATATTTTGCATCATTGAACAATGGATGTCCTATGTGCTTGAAATGAACCCTAATTTGGTGAGTTCTTCCAGTTTCCAATCGACATTCTACCAAGCTTACATATCCATATTGTCTGATGGTCGTGTAATGTGTTATCGCATGTTTGCCAATTCCTGGCTCATCGAAAACATCCATCAATTGTCTTTGTTTCAGGTGTCTTGCAATGTTCCCTTCGATTCGCCCGTCTCTTGGTTCTGGCTCTCCCCAGACCAGTGCAACGTAACGACGGTGAACTGTTCTATCAAAAAATTGTTTAGCCAAATGAGTCATGGCCAATTCGCTCTTTGCAAGCACCATTAATCCGGTCGTGTCCTTATCAAGTCGATGGACAATCCCTGGACGATCTTGTTCATTTGATTTGTCTGGTAAATTTTGAAGATGGAAAAGCAGGGCGTTTACTAGTGTTCCAGTATGGTTGCCAATTCCAGGATGTACAACCAATCCAGCTGGCTTCATTATAACCATCAAGTCATCGTCCTCATAACGAATGTCCAAGGGAATATCTTCAGCGATGAGTTTGGTTGAAACTACTGGCCTTGGCAAAACAATGGTAATAACATCGTTTGGCCTAACTTTGTAGTTGGACTTCACCGGATTGTCGTTAACCAATAAACAATTTGCCTTTGCGGCATTTTGAATTCTGTTTCTGCTAAGACCGGCGATAAAATTGGTGATGTGCTTGTCTATTCTAATCGATTCTTGCCCTGGGTCAACCACCAGTCGGTGATGGACAAAAAACTCTTGAGGGTCTTCGATAATCTCTTCTTCTAAATTTATGCTACCCTCTTCTGTCATGACTTTATTTTATGAGAACTCCTCGCTTTCCTAGCAAAGGTATTTCTGTGAAATTTTGGCTTTCAATGCTTCCGGGAACGAAAACATACTTTTTATCGAACAAATATCCGTTTTCTTTGAAACTTATCCAGTATTCGTTACTTAAATTTAATGCCTCGCGATCAAATCCATCAACTTTTACGAAACTCTTTGGTCCAATTTTTTCGAATAAGACCCTTAAAACAGAGGTTTCTACCTTTTCATCTTTGACCATTCCACTTCCTTTCGAACGAATAAAAACATTTTCAAGTAGCTCGTCTTTTAGATTAATAAAATAGGCAGAATAGAAATCCATTGTTGATCCATCATCTTTTATTGCAGGTTCCTCTGGTACTATCGCAAAGCCAATATTTTGGACTTTCAAAAATTCTACATTTCTTATCATTTCAAAACCATTTATTTAAAAAATATAATTCAGAATATTTCAAGGAGGTATTTTTCCTGTGAAATTTTTAATTCTGGTAAAAGTTCAAATACGTAAATTATAAATCAAGAGGTAGTTTTCTTGTAATAATTTAACAAAAAAATTGAAAAACTCCAAATGAAATTTCTTCAAAGCTTGTTTCTAATTGCAAACTAGGAATCTAAAACACCAATAAAACTTTCAGAAAACGAATACCAAAAGCTGGCCTAAAAACTAGCTTCAAAAAGCTTGGCAAAATTTTCTTTAAGGATATTTTTAGTTTCAGTAATATCAACCTTTGTTAGATTCAACTCTTTATTCAACGAAGTGACTCCTTTATCTTGTATCCCACAAGGGATAATGTTTTTAAAATAATCCAGGTCTGTGTTGACATTGAATGCCCATCCATGCATGCTGACCCAACGGGAACAACGAATGCCCATTGCACAAATCTTTCTTGCTTCAGAACCTTTGTCACTATCCAACCAAACTCCAGTTGCTCCCTTTATGCGATCCCCTTTTAAACCATAATGGGCCAAAGTCAAAATAATGCTTTCTTCTAGCAGTCGAAGATACTTATGAATATCAGTGAAAAAGTTCTCCAAATCAATCACAGGATAGCCCACAATTTGTCCCGGACCATGATAAGTAATGTCCCCTCCCCTATTTATCTTGTGGTAAGCAATGTTCTTTGCTTCCAATTCTTTTTTAGCCAACAAAACATGTTCTTCTTTTCCACTTTTCCCTAATGTATAAACGTGTGGATGCTCACAAAACAATAAATAGTTCGGTGTTGGCTTGTGCTGTTCTGCTTCTAAGCCTCTGTTCCCTCTTTTGAGCTCAACAATGCTGTCTAACAATTCGGTCTGGTAATCCCATGCCTGTTGATAATCAATCAGGCCCAAGTCTTGAAATGCTACTTGTTTATTTATGAGTTTGTTCATTTATGAATGGCGGTTGGCTATTTTTTAGGCGGTTGGCGGTTGGCGGTTGGCCTTTTGCTTTTTTTCGTGAAATGTTTTTAGGCGGTTGGCCTTTTGCCTTTGGCCTTTTGCTTTTTTCGTGAAATGTTTTTAGGCGGTTGGCCTTTAGCCTTTGGCCTTTTGCTTTTTCTTTCTGAAATGTTTTTAAGCTTTGCACAACATTTCTTCGAATCCAACTTAAATGAGATTTCTATTCAAAGTCCTTGTACAATAGGTATTTCCTGCGCAACTCCTTGTATTCATTCAATTCTACTTCCCAAGTTTTACTTATTGAAGCTGGTGAATTTCCTGCTGTTATCATTTCACGAATAATAGAAGAACCCATTAATTTATCGGCAAATTTGTTTGTAAAAAAGAAAGGCTTTATTTCATAACCTTTATTCACGGTAGAACGTTCATACCGGTCATAAAATTCTTTTAACCAAGAAAAGTTAAGGCTGTCCATTTGTTGCAGGGATTCGTATGAAATTTCACCCAATAAATTCCCTCCACATAATTTATTTTTATGCTTTGGATTCTTTGAACCGGAAGTAGAAACAGGCGTAAACTCAAAATCCGAAGGATAGATTTCAGGATTCCCAATCATTTGAAAAGGAGTGGCTGTTCCTCGACCAATGCTCATTTCAGTCCCCTCAAATACACACAAATGTGGGTATAAATAAATTGATTTCATATCCGGCAAATTTGGAGAGGGCTTTTCTGGTAATCTGTAAAAGCTATTGTGGTCGTAACCTTTGACTTTAATAATTTCCAAATCACATGAAACTCCATTTTCCAACCAGCCTTCCTGATTAACCATACAAGCCAATTCTCCTACTGTCAGCCCATGAACTATTGGGATGGGATGCATCCCTACAAAAGATTTGTATTTTTCCTTCCTGATAGGACCATCGACATAATGACCATTTGGATTGGGCCGATCCAGAACAATCATTTTTTTGCCATTTTCGGCACATGCAGCCATGACATAATCCATTGTTGAAATATAAGTATAAAACCTTGCGCCAACATCCTGAATATCAAAAATTACGACATCGATGCCTGCTAACTGTTCCTTACTTGGTTTTCTATTTTTTCCGTACAATGAAATGATTGGAATTCCCGTTTTAACATCGATTCCATTTTTAATGGTTTCACCAGCATCTGCTGTTCCACGAAAACCGTGTTCCGGAGCAAAAATTGTTTTTATTGACATATTGTTCTTAATCAAAACGTCTACGAGATGCTCTTTGTCTAATGTAGAAGTTTGATTGACCACCAAAGCGATGTTTTTTCCCACAATCATAGGGAAATATTCGTCTGTTTGTTTTGCCCCAACAGATATTTTATCATTGTCAAAAACAAGATTGAGCAGGTCATCGGTCAATTCGCTTTCATTTTGAGCTTGACAAACGGATATTGTGGTAAAAAGCAGAAGAGAAAGAAGAAGAAGTTTTGTTTTCATAATTAGTAGTATATTTAGGGCATTAGCAAAAATCTTATAGAAGCTAAATCCCGTTAATCCTTATTGGCCGCAAATTAATGAATTTTCCAGTCTTTATAGCTCGCAGAATTTCAGGAGTTCGAAAAAACTCGTTTTCTGGTCTTATTATCAAAATTGCCACAATAGCTGTTGCCTTGTCTTTGGCAGTAATGCTACTTTCGACCGCTTTTGTCAATGGCTTTAAGAAAGAGATCACTAAAAAGGTATTTGGGTTTAATGGGCACATAAAAATTCACAGTTATGATTCCAACAAATCTATGGAGGATCAAATCCCAATTAGTAGAACTATGGATGCCTATGACAGCATAAAAGAATTGGAAGATGTTGCTCACATTCAGGTTTTTGCCAATAAAATAGGCGTTATAAAGAAAGACGAAATTATTGAAGGCATCGTTTTGAGGGGAATAGGCTCTGATTTCAATTGGGACGAATTTTCAAATTTTGTAATAGAAGGTCAACCCTTCATAGTAAATGATACCGCAAGATCCAATGATATTTTACTTTCAAGTTACACCGCTAAAAGGTTGAAAGTTAAGGTGGGAGATGATTTGATCGCTTATTTTGTTGAAAACAGAATTCGTTATCGGAAGTTTACTGTTGTTGGACTATACAAAACGGGCCTTGAAGATTTCGATGAAAGGTTTGCGCTTATTGACATTGCACAAATACAAAAATTAAACGGTTGGGAGAAAGATGATGTTGGAGGCTTGATGGTGAGTTTAAATGACATCGGCAAATTGACTGAGACCAATGAAGAAATTTATTACAAGCACCTCGAACATGATATTCGATCATCAACAGTTAAAGAAACCAACCCAGGAATTTTCGATTGGCTAGAATTGCAAGGAACGAATGAAAGTATAATTATGATACTCATGGTCATAGTGGCCATTATCAATATGATAACTGCTCTTTTGATTTTGATACTCGAAAGAACCAATATGATCGGAATTTTGAAAGCATTGGGAGCGAGCAACCGCAATATTAGAGGAATATTTCTTTACAAGGCTGCTAGAATTATTGGTTTTGGAATGCTGTTTGGAAACATTGTCGGTCTTGGGCTTTCAGCACTTCAATATTATTTTCATTTTATTAAATTACCAGAAGAGTCCTATTACATGTCTTACGCTCCGGTAGAGTTTAATTTAGGAATCATACTTTTAATTAATTTGGGAACTTTCATTATTGCCTTGTCAGCTTTGTTGATTCCCTCTTATTTGGTCAGTTGGATCAATCCAGTAAAGGCGATAAGGTTCGATTGATGTTTTAGGTGGTGCGAGTAAACTTGAGCCGATAGAATATATATTTCATTTATTTAATCCTAAAACATGAGGTATTTTATTTTTAATTTCATCTCCTTATCAGTTGCCTTATTAATGATCGGCTCTGAATCGCAATCTCAAACCAAGGGACAAATTTCACAAGAACAGTCCTTCACACAAGAAATAAAAATAAGCCATGATTCGATACCAGATTCGGATCCAACCATAATGTTTTGGGATACAATTTTGGTTAAACCTGCCTTCATTCAAACAGTGGAATTGGTTCCAGCTGTTTATGAAATTGTAGAGGAGCAAGTTTTGGTTAAATCTTGTCAAAAAATCATCAAAGTACAACCTGCGAATTATGAGACTGTAAGGGAGCATATACTTGTTAAAAAAGAAAGTGAGAAATGGCTGCCGAAAATAGATCCAATTACAGGAAAAGCTGAAATCTGTCAGGTTTGCAAGAAAGCAGGAAATAAAGATTGCGATCTCTTATTTTGGCAAAAAGTGCCTGCTGAATACAAAACGATCACGAAAAAAGTATTGACTTCACCTAATTGTAGTCCGAATATGGAAATTCCTGCTGAATACAAAACAGTGCGAAAGAAAGTACTAAAATCGCCAGCTATTTTTGTTGATGAAGAAGTTCCTGCTGAATACAAAATTGTTCCCAGACAGAGAAAGAAATAAGTTCCTTCTCTGCATAAGATTTTGCAAACGATTTTACATGAAATTTTACTTAAGAACAATCACTTCAATACTCGAACACAAGTATTGAATTGCTTCTTATCCGATGAAAGATTTTAACAGCTTTATTATTTATAATTTTGGAATTTATAGCTTTGGGCCAAAGCTGAGGTCTCCAGCATCTCCTAATCCTGGAACGATGTAATATTGATCGTTTAGTTCAGGGTCTAGTGCTCCAATCCAAAGTTTTACATCTGGAATTTCCTTTACAATGTGATCAACCCCGGCTTGAGCGGCGATAACAGCAGCGACATGTACTTCGGCAGGTTTACCATTGCTATCTATCAAACTTTGATAAGCTTGAACCAAAGAAGAGCCGGTCGCCAACATTGGATCAATAAGTATCAGTATTCTATCTTCGATTGAAGGTGCGCCGATGTAGCTCATGTCAACTTGGACACCATCCATTTCAGCATTGCCTTCTTTTCTAAAAGCTCCAATGAATCCGCTATCGGCATTGTCATAGTAATTAAGGAATCCTTGGTGGAAAGGCATTCCCGCTCTCATAACAGAGATCAAAACAGGATGTTCTGCTGCCAACATAGAGGGATCTTTCCCAAGTGGCGTTTCTACTTCGTAAGGTATGTAATTGAAAGTTTTTGAAATTTCATAGGACATAATCTCCCCTAATCTTTCAAGGTTTTTTCTAAAACGCATTCTGTCCAGTTGGACATGAATTGATCTCAACTCTGCGATAAACTGACTTGCAATACTATTTCCCTGATCTAGAATAAACATCAATTTGTTTTTTGATTTGAATAATGGACAAATTTAGTGAAAAAAAATTTATGTTTCCTATGGTCACGACATTGGTTTTTGGCTTGCACCACAGCTTCCCTCAGCTTATAATTTTGGGTCGCAATTCTGCGGGACATTTTGGGTTCGATCGGTTTGTTTTGTCTCCCTTTATTTCTATTTTTTTTGTCTATAAGCCTGTTCTTTCTTTCCATTGACTGAAGGAGCAAAAGACAAAGGGGCATTAAATACTATTAGTGAGTACTATTATTAAGTACCATTATTGAGTACTAAGCCTGTAGTAATTTTAATCTGTAAAAATAAAAGCGTGATAAAAATTGATAAATCAGAAAAGTGTCGTATCTTTGCAATCCAATATCGCGAGGTGGAGCAGTTGGTAGCTCGTCGGGCTCATAACCCGAAGGTCGTAGGTTCAAGTCCTACCCTCGCAACTAAGAAGACCGCAATTTGTTGATTTCAACGAGTTGCGGTCTATTTTTTTGTGATTTTCCCTGCTAATTCCAGACTCCATTTCATGAATATTCCAATCGCCTATTTAGAATATTTCAAGCAGCCATTTAAAAATCAGTTTGTTTAAAATTTCAAACTTTGCAGTAAATGCAATTTGCCCTTTTTTTGTATATTCGTTCCTAAGCTCAACCTGTAATACGAGAGTTTATCACCTTCACTAAATCTTTGAATCAAGATTTTTTGAGGAATCTATAAACATACAAAACAGAATTTCATGAAAAAGTTAGCCTTAACACTTTTACTTATTTTCTCCTCCCTTAATTTTTGCTTTTCGCAAGTTTTTGTTGATGAAAAAACCCAACAGGCTTTTGAAGTCGTGAGGAACAATGATGATCCTGATGCTGCAAACAGGTATGCAGTTTATGGTGGACTTTTTGGTTTTGATGGAGTCAGTATGATTGGCACAAGTTATTATTATCCCAAAAAATTATATGTCAATCTTCAGGGTGGACCCAATGTTTTAATAAATGACAGTCCAGGATTAAATATTTTTGGCAGTTTGAGTTTATTATTCTTAAACAAGAAAGTTCTAAAGGAGATGAAGCAAGTTTTACATTCAGAAAGCAATATTCGATACATTGCAAAAGTTCCAATTCCTAAACGTAAATCATTGGGTTTTACAATTGGAGGTGGTTACAATCCTGAATATTCTTTGGGGAGCACGAGCCTCAAAGGCCCATCTATCTCTGCAGGCCTCACGCTGCTTACTGCTTGGAGTGCTGATCTGATGATTCGTGGTGGTTATAAAAGAAAAAAGGGAACTTCGGTTAGAAGAATTAATGCAGACATTGTTTACTATCCCAATCCGCAATATCTTGATGAAACAAACAACAATCAGATTGAGAACTCTGCAAGAAAATTAGGTTGCCGATTGTACATAGATGGTCGAACAGCCTTGTGGACAACTGGTGGACATTTTGCCCTTCAATATATCTTGGGCGCTGGTATTTCTATGGTAAAAAGTCAGGAAGTTAGTCCATTGGCTGGCTTAGGTTTTTCTTATAGTTGGTAAAATGAAAGCTCAAGAATTTTCATTAAAATATGCAACCTTCACTGAAAAGCTTTTTTTCCTTCGAATCCAATATTGAAGTTCATCCCTCATTTGATTCAAATCATCATATTTGGATTTGACTTTTTTCTTTTTTAGAAACTCCCCCAAAGGCTTGTTTCCTTGTTTAGTTTTTAAACTAGATTGCAATTCATCAATTTCAAGATCCAATTCATTTATAGAATCTTCTATGTATTTTTGTTGTTCTTGAAGGCAATGAATGAACAATTCTTTACTGACTTTTAAGTGTTCTCCTTTGTTTTTTTTACTAAGTTTAAGTTTCTCCAAATCTATTTCATAGGTTTGAATCAAGTCTTTCACAAAAGTTGAATCAGGTTTTACGGAATTGACTGATTCTGCAAAAATAAGGTCAGGAAAAATTTCGCGATCAATGTTGCATTTATCAAATTCGGAAATAATGGATTGCCCATCTGTAATGTAAACATTGTAAAATCGAATTGGCAATTTCAGAACATTAAGGCTGAATTCCTCATCGAAAGAACTGTAACAATTCCAAATATGTTTAAAGGTCTCTTCAAACATTAACTCGATGATTATTCTAACAGAAATATCAAATGGAAGCTTACGTCGGTGGGAGAAAAACTTTTTCTTTACCTCCGAATATCTTTCTACATCAAGGGGCAATTGCATGAATCTTTCATATTCGAAAGGTTTAGCTGATGCTTTTAAAGTATCAAATCTATTTTCTAGATCAGCGTAAAATTGAGTATTCAAGTCGTGATAATATTCTGAATCAAACTTGTTTTCCAATCCTTTTTCTTTGGCACAATAATCCAGGATGACAACAGAATGTTGCATTTGACTTGTGATATAATTAGCAAATAAATCGAAATATTGCTTTATGAAAGTTCTCTTGTTAGAATCCGCTGTTCTTTGAGAAAAGGCATTGTAACTATGAATTTCAATTTCGTTGGACTTAGATTGAGTGTTGTATGGTGTCTTGAAGTAATCGGCAGGCAGACCAAGTCTTTCTGGACCTATGCCCAACAAGGTGCATAAGAATGTCGCATCTTTTAGGCTAATCTCTTCCTTTTCCAATAACTGATAAATCTTGGTTCGCGAGCAACCGATGTCTTTACAGAAGCGATTGATATTGGTCCCCTTCTCTTCAAATATTTCAAGGATTCTTTCTCCTAAGGCTGTTCTTTTTGAATCACTCATCTTCCTTTTATCTAGATCTATATTATTTAAAGCATTTGAGCCTTTTGAAAGCTTCCACGATAGGAAATTAAAAAACAAAAACTAATAATTCAAATTAAAGTGTACAATTTTGTACACAAAAATATTAAATAATTGATTTTTTTTGTTCATAATAATTGTTTCCTATAGGAATTTTATTTAATTTGTAGTTGAAATAGTACCTTCTATAGTGAAGGTCTATAACTGGGAAATTATTTATATGAAAATCATGGAAAATTACTGGCCGTTAAGAGCAGCCACCATTTCACATCCTAAGGTTTAGATTTCAACAATTGGTGCCTAACCAAAAAGAATTTAGTTAACAATTAAGGTTCTAAATTTCATCCGATTGTTCTTCCAAGCCTTTCGATTGGCTCTCTTCACAGACAGAAGAACATATATACTTCTATTTTATTAACAGGGGATTTACCCACAAAAGCAAATTAATTAATTGGGCTGTTAAGTACTCGTACGCAAGTAATCGATTACCCAAAGATTATATTGATTTACTAGATTTCTTATATCGAGGCACTAAAATTTCTATGCTTGAAATGCAGTCGAAAACAAATCTTAAAATTAGAAATGGTTGAAAAGTAAAACCCAAATTTTATTTTTTAACTGATTATTGTTAACCGCAAAAATCAACTACCATGACGCACCCAGACATTTTAATATTATTCATCCTACTTCTTTCGATATTCTCTATGAGTTTGATCATCTATATTTTAGGATCGAAGTCAAACTCTAACTATCATTCGAATCATTTAGGATACCCGACTAACAATGGCCAGAGCTCAGGATCGCGCTTTTTTTCAGTGCTATTATTTATTATAGGGCTTATTGTTCTTGTTTTGATTCTTGGACTTTTTCCATGGGAGAAACGCAAAAACATAAAACTGAGTAAATACGCCCAAAACAGAAAATCAAGTTCCGGTAAAAGTCTTGGGCCTGAGCCGGATGAACCAGATTCAGAACCAGAGTCAGAACTTGACTTAAAACTAGAATTAAAAAAAGATACTAACTACAGAAAATTATACATCCTAGAATTTTATGTTTCAAATGCTTACGAGCAAGCGAAGGCAAGAGTCAATGAATTCATTCACGGTAATTTCAAACCAGATGTCTTCAGTGATGGTCAATACTACGTTGTTGGAATTAGTTTCAATAACTATGAGCTGGCAAGAATTGTAAAAGAAAGGTATCAAATCAAAAGCCAGATTTATCAATTGGAGCTAAAAGAATAAATACAACGAGAAACAACAATGGGAAACAACAGCTATTCAATTTATTTCTTCCCATTTGTAAGAAGGCCGATTTACGAAAGTAGATCGGTCTTTGTTTTTTTTAGGCTTTACATTAGGCTTTTCTTTGGGCTTCCGAATCTTTAGGCTGTTGGAGACAATAAGCAAAAGATATTAGTTAAGTCCTTAAAAAACAAAAGCCCTTGGAGTATCTCTCCAAGGGCTTTTTCATTAACTAACACTAAACCTATGCATTATGTACCTTTCAGACTGAGATATTTTAGAATGGTTACATCAATTCTGAAAGATTTTTATTTTTATCCATTCTTTTTTCTTTTTTTAACCTTTTTGCTCTTCTTTTTTTTCTTGCTTTTTTTATTGTTTCCGGGTAAAATACCGTTGTCTGCTGGGTTACTTGGGTTTGCAGCGCCTGAATCTGCTCCATCTAACAATTGCATTGGAGAATTAGAGACTTCATTGAAAACTTTTTCTTTGTACCTCCAACCAGTTTCTTCAAATTTCAATCCCTCGTAGGTACCATCAGGAATGTACAAGTAATAATTACCTCTGGCTTCAGGTGTTTCAGGCTCGATATAATCATAAATTACCATATCCTTATCAGAATTGTAATTGAGGGTTACTCCTGAATGTTTTTTGAATTCTAGTAAAAACCGATTTCGCTCAACTAAAAATCCATCACGCCTAAATTCAAAGATGGGCGCACCAAAGACCACCTCATCGCCTTCAAAACTGATTACATCCATCAATTTTATAGTACTTGTAATATTGTTGTTTCCATCCCACCCAAAAACGGTGTAGTATTTTTTTCCTTCTATTTCATTTAAAACAATGTTGTAGTAGATAGCACCATACCAGTAATCATTGGCCAGAATGAGTTCTTCTGGACCGAACATTTCAGGAGATCTATCAACCAAAGGAATCAGTTTTAGGCCATCTTCGCTATTCATTTGAATTGCACCGTAGTATCTATAACCGAATTGTTCTTTCTTGAAATTGTTTTTTGCATTTGGCAAAGTATCTGCCAGTGGAAGCGCCCAGGTAAATACTCTAAAGGCCCCATCTGGTGAGTATAGGCTTGAAATGTTTTGTATACTATCAAAAGGATAATAAAATGAATCCTGATTTTTCAAAGCCGCTACAAGCTGCGGAACAAATTGAGTATTTTGATCAATTCGATCGTCTCTGTACTCTTGACTCAAAGATATTTGCATCATTGAGTCCAAGTTGTTTTCCAAGGATTTAAAGCTAGAAATTTGTTCGGAAGTCAGTTTAGCCTTCATTTTGGCTTTGGGATCTTCTTGAGCATTCAATAAAAGTCCGAAAGACAAAATCAGTCCTGTTAAAAAAATCGAGAATTTATTAATCATAGTTTGCATTTGATATAATCCTAATTGACTAAATTGCCAGTTATTAGTCAATTATTAATTTAAAAATAGTAGACAACATTTTCAATGTGCCATTACTATAAAGATAAAACTTTCGTACTATGGTTTAAAAATCCATCTTCGAATGTTGAATTTTCAAATTTCACAGTTTTAACGTTTTGAAGTCGTTAAAAATTTTCACTGGCAAAAATAATCTTTAATCCCTGATTTGAGATTTTGTTGTGGTAAATTTTAATAAAGATTTATTTTAGATTATTCAAAATAAAATTCTTTGATTTTCAACACCTTAGGTCCATATAACTGGACAAACCTTTGGCCTAATTAAATATAGTTTAGGTTAAAAAGGCATGCTTTTTATGGAAAAATTAAAAACCACAGAAAAGTTAATCAACTATATTGTAAACCGGTATCAAAGGTTTTACAGGATTATTGTGGTATTACTGGCCATAAGTATCATCGCAGCAATATTTCCTCGAAATAATTTCAAATACGATTTTGTCGAAGGGAAACCTTGGCAATATGAAGATTTGATAGCCCCTTATGCCTTTCCCATAGTAAAGTCCAAAGATCAACTTTCTAATGAAAGAAATAAGATTTTAAAAAATTTCATTCCGTATTATACCAAGGATTCAGAATTGCTGAGCGATAAAAAAAGCAATTTCATCATTTCCTTTTCAATTTTATTCAATGAGTTTTCGAGAGACAGTATTCAAAGCCTGAGAGCAAAAGACTCAATTAAGCAACAAAACACTGGTTTACAGGTACTTGACTTATGGTTTGAAAAGGGAATTATAGAGCCCAAAAACTTTCCTCATGATACATTTGATCAGGAAAAAGTGAATTTGTTAGATGGAAATGAAATTGAAATCAGGCCAGTCAATGATTTTTTCAACTCTTTAACGGCCTTTAATCATTTACTTCAAGAATTCAATTCCGATCCCAGCATCAATGATGAGTTGCTGATGCCACTATTAAAGCAATACATTGAATCGGATATAGTTTTCGATTCAACAACTAGTTTTAAACTTTTGAATGTAGAGCTGGATAACATTTTACCATTCAGGGACAAAGTACAAGTTGGTGAGCGCATAATAGGCAACGGTCAAGTTATAGACCAAGAAGCTTATCAAAAGCTGGTATCATTGGAAAATACCTACAAAGATCAACGGCAGGGATATTACAGTGAAACGCTTACATATGTTGGGTATTTTATCATTTGCAGTTTGCTTTTTGGACTATTTTTGTATTTCACTTATTTATTGAGCCCCAAAGTTTTCCGAAATTTGAGGCATTTGACCTTTGTATTAATAATAATTGGTTTCTTTCTTTTCTTAGTAAGATCTGCCAATAATTTTGAAGCTGCCAATATTTTATACGCCATTCCATTTTGCATTATTCCAATTATAATCAGGACTTTCATCAATGATTTGGTGGCATTTTTTGTATTTACATTGATATTATTGCTTTGTACTTTTTTGGTAAGCGGGCAAAGCGAGTTTTTAATTTTGGAGTTTATAGCTTGCACAACGGCCTTGTTGACGAACATAAAAACAGCAAAGTGGTCGCAGATTTTCAGTACAGTTGGAATAATCTTTCTTACCTATTGCCTTACTTATTTAGGTTTGCATCTATTGGTTTCTGGTGAAATTACAGACATTAACTATCAAATTTCAGGTCCATTCTTTTTAAGCAGTTTACTGACATTGGTGGCCTACCCTCTTATTCCTATGCTGGAACGAGTTTTTGGATTTGTATCAAACTTGAGTCTTTCAGAGCTGAATGACGTAAACCATCCGCTTTTGGAAAACCTTTCAAACAAGGCTCCGGGTAGCTTCTGGCATTCAATTCAGGTATCCAGTTTGGCTGAAAAAGTAGCTGTAGAAATTGGAGCGAATGAAATGCTTGCCAAAGTTGGAGCTCTTTACCATGACGTAGGGAAGGCCGAAAATCCCATTTATTTCATTGAAAATCAGAATATTGAGATAAATCCGCATGATGATTTAGATAGCTTGGAAAGTGTTCAAATAATACTGGGTCATGTTACCAAAGGAGTTGAAATAGCCAAAAAACACAGATTGCCAGGAATCATTGTCGATTTCATAAGAACCCATCATGGCACAACAAGAGTAGAATATTTTTACAGAAAATATTGCGAGCAATTTCCTGATGAGAACATTGATGAAAAACTATTCAGATATCCAGGTCCAACACCATATTCTAAAGAAACAGCGATTGTAATGTTAGCCGATTCGATAGAAGCAGCCTCTATGAGTTTAAAAAATCCCGACAAAGAGCAAATAGACAAACTGGTTGAGAGTATTATTCAAGATAAAATAAAGAATGATCAATTTGAAAATTGCGATTTGTCCTTTAAAGACATAAAAATAATTTCCAAGACATTTAAGAAATTACTTAAAAGTAAATTTCACATTAGGATTTCTTATTGAAATTTCACCCCTTTCTAAACATAAAGTCAAAATATGAAAGAACGAAAAGCTTGACAAATCGTTTGTTTTTGGCTTCTTAGCTCTTATAAATTGCCTCTTTTTATTTTAGTTATTATAAAATGTAATTATTTCTATTAGTCAGCAGCTTACTAAAGTAAAAATGAAATTTGGAAAAAATATAACAAAAGCAGCACTTATAGTATTAATTTTATAAGCTGAGGCTCTTTAATTTATAGAATATTTGTTAATTTTGCGCTTGGTTTAGTTTGTAAGCATTCCAAAAAAAATTCTTTGAAATCTAATTGATGTTTGAGATTCTATTTATTTTTAATTTGTAGAGTAGAGTGACACCCCACATTTCAAGCGTCAATAAGATGAAAATAAAAGTAATGTAATTTTAAATTATTTTTTGATATTATTTATTCATCAAAATCAAACACTTATATACACTATGAGACACTTTAACATTAACAACATTATCGCAGCTTTTTGTCTTCTATTGATTGGAAGTACAGTTATGATAGCACAGGATGACAGTCCACCAAATCCAGAGTTTGGAAAATGCTATGCTAAGTGTGTAGTTCCTGCAGGTTATGAAACCGTAACTGAGCAAATTCTTACAAAAGAAGAGTCAAAAAGAGTTATCACTACTCCAGCAGAATACAAAACTGAAACTGAGCAACTTCTTTCTAAAGAAGCTGGATCTGTAATCGTTCCTGTTCCTGCAGTTTATGAAACTGTTACTGACCAAATGTTGGTTAAGCCAGCCGGCAAAAAATTGGTAGAAGTACCAGCTGTTTATGAAACACTTACTGAAAGAATCATGACAGCTCCTGAATCAGGAAAATGGGTTGTAAAAAGAGATTACGAAAACTGTTTCTCTTCAAACCCAGAAGATTGTACAATTAAATGTTGGGAAAAAATTCCAGCACAGTACAAAACTGTTGAAAAGAGAGTTTTAAAAACTCCTGCTACTGTAAAAGAGATTGAAATTCCTGCTGAGTACAGAACTGTAACTAAGCAAGTTGTTAAAACTCCTGCTACTTACAAGGAGGAATCAATTCCAGCTCAGTACACTACTATCACTAAGCAAGTATTGGTTAAGCCAGCTGCAACTACTGAGCAAGTTATTCCTGCTGAGTACAGAACAATCACTAAAACTAAAAAAGTTAGCGAAGGTGGTTCTACAGGTTGGGAAGAAATCGTTTGTCAAGCTAACACTAGCCCTGACATGATTCGTCAACTTCAGACTAAATTGAAAGAAGCTGGTGAGTACAACGGAAGCGTTGACGGTCGTATGGGTACTAACACAAGAGAAGCTCTTAAGAGATACCAAACTAAAAATGGTTTACCTATCGGTAACTTGAATATTAAAACACTTCGTCAAATGGGAATCTATTAGTAGAGACGTAATTTAGACGAATTTGAAAAAATTCATTTAAGGCAGCAATTGTAATACAATTGCTGCCTTTTTTTATTGCCTTTTTTTAATGCTTCAAGGGCGGTAGACTAGACTTTTTTACCTCATTCCAAAACGGCATTCGCTTGGTTTTCACGTCCTTCTTCTGGTCTTATGCGCTATTTCCTTTGTTCTTGCTCCGCTTGCTTTGTCTTGTGCGCTTTCTTTTGGTTTTATGAATAGGGCTCGTCAGGTTGAACACTTTTTAGTTTCACCATCAATATTCTATCATAAAAGGGTTTGGTTTGGCAAGAATAATGATTGGACCAAAAGTGAATTTTAACGACCTTTCTCTCAATAGATGTTTTGCTTTATTTCCAAATTGGATTAAGCACCTTTGGTGAGCCAAAGGAAAGCTAGGTTTTTGTCTATTCCTGAGTTTTGAAGATCGTTTTCCCTGTTTAAATGTTAATTTTATCAATATGGAATCTCTCTGAATCTCTGATTCTTTAATTTCTTCATTATTGGCGTAATTTATTTTATCTTTGTATCGAACAAGTCTAAAAAACTGGCAATTGAAAATGAATTTCATTATGAATTGCTTTAAAAAACCTGCACAATTTCTCTTTTTATGGAAAACTCTAGTAATAAAAAATACTTCCTATTGGTTTTGGGCTTTATCGTAATTGCCTGTTTTTGCCGATTCTTTCCCCATATTTTAAATTTTTCTCCAATTGCCGCTATTGCTCTTTTTGGAGGAGTCTATTTCAAAAGTATTAAGTGGGCAGTTATTGCTCCTATATCTTGCCTATTCGTCACAGATTTGATTATGCAAGGTCAATTTTTGATGGGTACTGCAGAGTATCCAGGCTTCTACAGCAGTATTTGGGCTGTTTATTTAAGTTTCATGTTGGTGGTAGGATTGGGAGTTTTATTGAAAAACAAATTGAATGCCGGCTCTTTGCTTTTGACTTCAATTGTTGGTTCTATATTATTTTTCCTAGTTACCAATTTTGGGTCTTGGTTGGCATTGCACGATTTGTATCCTGTAAAAAACATTGAATCCCTAATGTATTCTTATCAAATGGGCTTGCCGTTTTTTAGAGGGACACTTTTGGGTGATTTGTTTTTCAATGGAGTATTGTTTGGAAGTTTTTATGCAGTTAGAAAAGGCGTTTTTGGAGTTTCAACTAAGAAAAATGTAATAGCTGAATAGATTAGGCTTTTATAAAAATATAAATAAAAGGGCAACTGGATTTTTCTGGTTGCCCTTTTTTCATTCATTTCATGCATTTAAGATGTTATGTTTTTAGGGTTTTCAGAATAGAGCAACCGCCTATTGTTTGTTTTTTACTTCAGATTTCAATTGGTTTGTGGTTCACTACAAATTCAACAGATCAACACAGATCAACACAGATCAACACAGATCAGCACAGATAAGCACAGATCAGCACAGATCAGCACAGATCAGCACAGATCAGCACAGATCAGCACAGATCAGCACAGA
>CALBCY010000102.1 GCA_937927195.1 uncultured Chitinophagales bacterium | reverse complement strand
AATCCTTCCGCTATTCATTCCATGGGTAGACCAGTTCGTGCGGCTATTGAAAGGTCAAGAAAAGCAATCGCTGCTTCTTTGAATGCTTCTCCCTCCGAAATCTTTTTTACCTCTTGCGGTACAGAGGCCAATAATACAGCTCTTCTTGGAGCCGTAAAAGATCTGGGTGTAGAACGAATTATAAGTTCGGAAATTGAACACCATTGCATCTTGCATTTCCTTGAGTTTCTCAATAAGAATTTTGGAACTGAAATCGTTTATTTGGGTGTCAATCGCAAAGGTCGAATTGACTATGAAGAATTGGCGGCTACTGTGGCGGCTTCAGATAAAAAGACCTTGGTAACTTTGATGCATGCCAATAATGAAATTGGGACCATGATTGACCTTCAAAAGGTTTCTGATATTTGTCGGGAAGCTGGTGCCTTGGTTCATTCTGATACAGTTCAAACCTTTGGTCATTTCAAGTTTGATCTGCAAGAAACACCGATGGATTTCATGGTTTGTTCAGCACATAAAATACATGGTCCCAAAGGAGTTGGATTTTTGTACATCAACGGAGAGCATAAAATCAGTCCTTTACTTTATGGAGGTTCTCAAGAACGAAACATGCGTGCTGGTACAGAAAATGTAATGGGCATTGTTGGGCTTGGCAAGGCGGTTGAAATCGCTTATGAAAAGCTTGAGCATGAAATGGAATACATCAAGGGATTGAGAGATTTCATGAAAGCAGAACTGGAAGAATCCATTCCAAACATTGAGTTCAATGGTGATCCAGAGGGAGAATCATTGTATACCGTTTTGAATGTGTCTTTTCCTTGTACAACGAATGAAATGCTTTTGACCAATCTGGACATTCTTGGAATTTGTGCTTCAGGAGGTTCTGCTTGTAGTTCGGGAGTTGACCTTGGTTCACATGTATTGCAAGCCATAAATTCTGATGTGAGTAGGACGCCAGTTAGGTTTTCTTTCTCAAAATTTAACACCAAAGAAGAAGTTGTTACTGTTTTAGATAAAATTTCAAGCTTTTTCAAGGTAGAAGCTTGATCTTTTTTTAGCCTTTAGCCAAAGGCCAAAATAGTAGTTAGTGCATTTCACTTATAAATAAAAGTTTAATCCAAAAAAACCAACAAAAATTGCCAACAGCTAAGGGCCAATAGCCAATGGCTTTCATAAATTGCCAACAGCTCAATTAAGGTCTTCGATTAAAGTCAATGCTTGTTTTATATTTTTATTATAATATTTCACAATAAAATTCCAATAGACAAATGCAAAAGTCAGGCTTAGAATTAAGCTGGTCCCCCAAAAATAAATGCTTTTAGTTACATCGTATTCATTGTATATTTTGACATTCAAAACAAGCAAAAATATGATTAAGGCAAAACCCAGAGGCACACAAACTTTTTGAATTTTTTGAAATCTGATTTCATTCAACATAAAGGCTTTTACCGAATCGAAATGTGGAAGTACAAAATTACTATTTTGAAACAGCCGCTTTAAAGTTGAAGCTCTCAATATCGGAATAATTATCAGCGCCAAGAGTGTGATCAAGGCAATCGTTTTCAGCAATAAGGTATCAAAGGATGAAAATCGGTACAAGATTAATAAAACGAAATAAAGACTGGTTAAGATTCCCACAAATTCAATAAAGAACATTTTTGAAAAGCCTTGATTGAATTTCCCTTTTGTCAATTGTTTTATTTCTGATACTTCAATTGGTTGTTTTTCATTGGAAGCTTTGTTGAGTAATAACCAATGACTTTTTAATTGTTCTAATTCCATACCTTTTGATTTAATTATTCTTAATGTTCTTTTTCAACTTGAGCTTTATTCTTGATAATCTTGTCCCTACATTACTTTTAGATATTCCAATTATGTCTGCAATTTCCTGATGCGACTTGTTTTCAAGATACAAAAAGAGAAGTCCTTTCTCTGGTAGACTCAATTCGTTAATATGCTTTTGAACAATCGACCATTGTTCTTCAAAGTCATCCCTTTCGACTTGGCTAATGTTGAGAAAATCAACTTTCAATGGCTGGATTTTCAAGTGCTGTTTCTCTTTCTTGGAATGGTAAATTCCAACATTCATGGCCACTCGATAAATCCAAGTACTCAAGGCAGAATTTCCTTTAAAAGAATCGAACGATTTCCACAATTGAAAGATAATTTCTTGTACTAAGTCTTTCCGATTCTCCTCCGTTGTTGCATAAATTGCAGACAATTTATAGAGCATGCCCCTATGTTTTTGAATAGATTCTATGAAACACTCCTCTTTGTTCATTATTCTCTTAAGTCGTTTGTTTATTGCTTTTATAGGTTAGTGTAAAATAGATTTCAAAAATCACAGAATGTTGATTATTTTTTTGAAATGGTGTTTCCTTAAAAACGAATTCAAGAATTGTTGGGTTATCTATTTACCTATTTACCTGAGTATCGCAAGGACCGAAACTCGAAGGGATTGATTTGGACAGGAGTTTCCAAACAATATTTTTTTATTATTTAATATAACAAAAAATTATCTACGAATATAAAATGCCAGTATTCTTCTGCATTTATTTAAGCAAAAGGATTTCTTCCAAATCTTTTTTATTGTAGTATTTTCCTCTTTGAAATACGCCGCTGATCTTTTTCGTGTTTGAAATATTGGCTAATGGATTGGCATCCAAGAGCAGCAAACTTGCAGTTTTTCCCGTTTCAATACTTCCAAATTCATTTTCTCGATTTATAAATTTAGCGGCATTGGATGTAGCACTTTGCAATACAGACAACACAGACATTCCACCATCAACCATCAATTCTAATTCGTCGTGCAAACTAAAACCAGGATAACAATACGGATTCTTAAAATCTGTTCCTGCAATAATCTTCACACCAGCTTTTTCTAAATCGCCCAACAATCCTTGCTCTAATTTGAAATGCGATCTACAAACATCGTAATGACTTTTTTCATAAGCATTTCCTCGATTCCACCAACGCAAATCTTCTTTGGGCATGTATTTCATTCTTGGATCATTCTTCAATTCTGGGTTATCGAGCATAGAATAATTTTTTACCATCGTCAAGGTTGGACATAGCCAAGTATTGCTATTGGCCAACTTCCTAGTTAAGGAGTCAAATTTTTCTCTTTGAAAATTGTCAAGCAAGCATTGATAATGTTCTGTTCCGAAAACTGGTTTGTTTTTAAGTTGACCTATGTCTGGAATGCAAGCCTCTAATAAGCCATAAAGATGTTCACTGCTTTGCTGACCAGCATCGATGGCCTCCCACATACTAACAGAAGAGGGAATGTGGCCGGCAAAAGGCTTTCCTACTTGTCGACATTTTTCGGCAATAGCAAAATAAGATTCTCTATTGAGACCAGTATAAATTTTAATAAAATCTATCCCTTGTTCCAATTGATTTTCAACTTCTTTTACTGCCTCAATTTTGTTTTGAACTAAAACGCTCCAATTCCACCATTTTGGTCGGCCTTCGATGATGTTTCCAGCAGAATAAATATCGGGGAAGAATTTATTGCCAATTGCAATCTCTTTTTTGACTGAATCTAAAGTAGAGTATTCACCAGACATTTCTCTTATTCCAGTTACACCATTAGCAATCAACAATGGCGCGTATTCCTGATAGTTTCCCAAAAAATGTCCGTGCATGTCCCACAAGCCCGGCATCAAGTACTTCGCTTCCCCATCAATGATTTGTGTAGAATCTGGGACATCGACCTCTTCTAAATATATTGCTTTAATTTTATTCCCTTCAATTAGGACATTTTGATTGGCTAAAACTCCTCCATTCTGAACATCAACAATATTGATGTTTTTAATGTAATAGGTTCCACTATCTTTGACATTTTGGCATTTAGTGCAAAACAGTAAAATAAAACAGAAAAGAAAAACTTTTTTCATTGAGGAATCTTAAAGAATAGTTGTCTGGAATTTTGACAATTATGCTTGATTGCATCTGCCAAATGTTTTGAATACAAAAGCAAATATTAAACCAAGCTCTGTTTTTCAACAAAAAAACATACTGATTTTTGCCTCAATTTTATGGTTTCGTTTTATTGAAAATCTACTTCTCTAAGGTTTAGGCTTATTGTGCCAGTTTCGTCACTAATCAAAACCTTATCCCAATTGTTGATATTTGTTGCATCCAAACTACAAGTATCTCCGCTGGCATCAATTATTATCATTTCATCAAAAGCACTTTGAGCATCATCCAAGCGATCCTGAGCATTCTCATCACAGGAAGTTGCAAGGAAGGAAGAACCAATGGTAAATGAGCCAAGGCTTAGAATTTCAATTCCGAATGAATCTACAACATCAGTTGTCAATATAATGCTGATATCTTCAGCATGACCATTGTTTATTATATATTCCAATTCAACATCACCATCGCCCATTCTGCAACCACAACTAGATGAAAGAAAAAGAAGAAAGGAAAAAAGAAGGTAAGTTAAATTTTTCATTAAATAAAAATAAAATGGTTGGCTTTTACAATTACTTTATCGCAAAAAAATCACTTTCGCTTGTCAATCAAATTATTGTTCTTTATCTGAATAGGTCCAAAATTCGTTAACAGACATATTAAAAAGGACCAATTCATTTTCCGAAACAGAAACAATCTTCCACGTTTTTGTGTTCGAACCTTTTGTTGTCTGTATTGCCATATTATTGTCTGAGAATTCCCATTTGCCTTTTTCTTTAAGTTTACCTATTTGCACTTGATATTTACCATTGCTTTTAAATTCTATTGAAGAGCCTCCCCAAATCAATTTGGCAATTTCTTTTATTTCTTCAGTAATGTTTGGATCCGGTACCAAGTCCTCTCTATCGGTCATATACCATTTCTTTGAAACTTGCTCCTTAGTTGCAGCGACTGTTTCCATTTCCGTTTCTTCTGATTTTTCTAAATCTTCATTAGTTACCTCTCCTTTTTTCATAAGCAATCCAGCTTTTCCGAAATCCAGAAGCAATCTTTCCCCTTCTATCAGTTTGGCAGGCAATTCATCTGAAAGGCCTTTTTTGCTAGAGCTTAAAATAATTTTACCATTTTTATATTCCCAAGTTCCTTCATCATCGTTGCCCATTATCTGCCCTTTGAAATTGCCATCTTCTCCCAAGTAAAGAGTGGTTTCTCCAAAAAACATCATCATCATCTCTATGGCCATACTGTCAAGTGTTTCCTTTTCATGAATATCATCGAAAACCCATTTAGCAGCAAAAGACTCAGCACTTTGCGAGAAGGCTGATAATGATGAAATTATAAATAACAATATAATTAGAATTCTCATTTCTTTGATTTTGTATTATAAAATAAGAATAAAGGTATGAAATAAGTTTTGTTCCTCTGATAACTAAATTTCGATTTTTCTAGATCGCTTCGCTTTTAGTTTGCTATGGAAACCGACTTTGAACGCTGTTCTTATTACTTTGTACTATTGGACAAATCCTATCCAACTAGATCTCCTTTCAATTCTATTCACTAATTTCACGAAAAAATTGATTTGCTTGCTAATATAGTTTGGAATCCTGATCCGGTTGCTTTTCAAATTGGTCCATATTTTTTCAAATGGTATGGCATAATGTGGGGTCTTGCAATCATTTTTGCTTGGAGGTTTATAAAATTTCTCCACCGATTTGAGGGCAAAGACAACCGATATGCTTTCAGATTGCTTGAATATCTATTATTCGGAGCAGTTATTGGTGCACGTCTTGGTCAAGTCCTATTTTATGAACCTGTATATTTCATGCAAAATCCGGCTGAAATTTTCACCTTATGGAAAGGTGGCTTAGCCAGTCATGGAGGTGGTTTGGGCATGTTGCTTGCCGCTTGGCTTTTTTGCCAAAAGTATACCGATTATTCACTTTGGTGGATCGTGGATAGACTATCAATTGGGGTTTTGTTTCAAGCGGGATTAATGAGGATTGGAAATTTGATAAACTCTGAAATTGTTGGAAAAACCACGACACTGCCCTGGGCATTTGCTTTTGTGCAAAGAGATGGATTTACAGAGCCCCTACTCTATCGACATCCCTCGCAGGTTTACGATATGCTCTTGGTTTTTAGCCTTTTCGCTTTATTCCTATTTTGGTATAAAAAGCGCAAGTTTTGGGAACCTGGACGGTTTACAGGTTTGTTCTTTGCATTGGCTTTTACCGGCAGAACCCTATTAGAATTTCTAAAAGAGGATGCAATTCGAACTCAATTGCTAAATTTGCCGTTTATAATGATTGGAATGTATTTGTTACTTCGTAGAAAAGCGGATTTGGGGGAAGCCGTTGGCCATTAGCCTTTGGCTTTTGGCTTTTGGCTTTATTACCAAAGGTTAAAAGCTCATCGCTTAAAAGCTAAGAACGGTGATCTGGATTAAATAAAAACCATCGACATTTGCTAAAGGCTAAAGGCCAATGGCGTGAATTAAAAACAGCCAAAGGCATAAAAAAAAATGCAAAACCTAAAGAAATATAAAGATTCGAAGCAGACAGTACTTCCGGTAATGGAACAGTTTTATTCCTTGCAAGGTGAAGGTTACTTCAATGGACAAGCAGCTTGCTTTGTTAGGCTGGCTGGCTGCGATGTAGGTTGTGTCTGGTGTGATGTTAAAGAATCTTGGGACGCTGAAAAGCATCCAGATAAAAAAGTGTCGGAACTGATCGATTTTATAAAACCACTTCCTGGAAAAATAGTCGTCGTCAGTGGCGGAGAACCTTTGATATACAATTTGGATTTTCTTTGTGAAAGTTTAAAAGCTGCCGGTTTACGCAGACACATTGAAACTTCCGGAGCTTACCCAATGTCGGGAGAATGGGACTGGATTTGTCTATCTCCCAAAAAATTCAAAGCACCATTGCCCGAAGTCATTGAAAAAGCCCATGAACTAAAAATCATCGTTTTCAATAAAAGTGATTTTGAATGGGCAGAAACCTATGCCAAGCAAGTTCCTTCAGAATGCAAATTGTACTTGCAACCAGAATGGAGTCGCAGCGACCAAATGACTCCTTTAATTGTGGATTATGTTATGCAAAATCCTCAATGGCAGATTTCATTGCAAACGCATAAATTTATGGATATAGAATAAAAAAGGCCTGCCTTTTATTTTGACTTTCCTAAGGAATCGTCAACCCAATTGGTCCTTGCCTTTAGAACCGAGTGATTCTTATTGAATAAGGTTCATTACTACTTTGTCCTGTATAGGCTCCGACTCTAATATAAAAGGTGGCGGCAATATAATCAACTCCAGCACTTAGTGTGAGACTTTCTCCACCTGGGTTTTCAGAAAACTCCAATAGTGAAAAAGCAGTGTCGTAAATATTAATAAACATATTCAAATCATCAGGAACATCATATAACTCTACAGTCACATTCGCATAGGTTCCAGCATTGATGTAAAAAAAGTCATTCTCATCGGGGTAGGCTATTGTATTCTGAACAGCTATCCCATCAGAAACTTGAAAGGCATCTTCAAATGAATTGTACTCATTGGGTACAGTGGTTGAAGAATCAAAATCTACATTTAATAAATAAGGATCTTCACTGTGCTTATTGTATGGGAAAGTCCAACATTTTAAATAATAGTCTTGGACATTATTCAAGTCTTCAAGGAAATTTATTGAGTTGCCGCTTTCTGCTCCTACAGTTCTAACCAGCGCATCTTCATCCTTATCGCTATACAATGAAACATTCATAAATAAATCCTCAGGCACTTCAGCAACTGATACATTTAAAACGCCAGCTGTTGGAATTTCAAACCGATAAAAATCAACATCCTTTCTGCCTCTTAATTTACCCATAATAGACTCTCCTGTCGAAACGATGGTTGCCGACTCAAAATCATTGTTCAATTCTTGCGAATCACTAAGATCCAAGGTATAGCTCAATGAATAATTGTCTTGACTCAATTGAGCATTCTCAGATTGTATTCTTATATAATGGATACCTGTTCCAAATGGTCCCAATACCAAATTAAGACTTTCACCAGCATCTAAATCTACAGACTCTATTGACTCTTGGCTGTTTAAGGGACCAAATACATCAATCACAAGATTTAGATCGGCAGGGCTTTCAATGTTAAAATCTACTACAGCCACTTCACTCAGGTTTATAGAAAAATAATCGACTTTGCTAGCCTCTTCTATTTTATCCAGATAAACTTCTCCTGGAGCAATTTCAATCGCGCAATCAAAGGCACATAATTCCAAGTCGCCATCGCAATTTTCATACAAAGGATCACATTCTTCTTTACAAGCGTGAAAAAGACTTATTGTAATGAAAGCAAAAAATACTATTGATACTATTTTATTCATAAACTGTAAAACTATTGGCAGATTTTAAAATAGGTAAAATTTGCTCATTGACGAAAATCAATGAGTACAAGCCAGGACAAATATAAGGATATTATTGCTGCAATGAAACAGCTTGATTGTAAGGGATTTGATCAAAGATTAAAATATTTTTTGAAAAAAAATTCACAAATCTGTAATATTTGGAAGTCAAGGATGACTAAGTATATAATATATAGATTGATCGCGATTCAATAAGTCTAGTTTGTTTCACTTTTAAATTATCATTATGATTACTATAAATAAATTTATACCTATTCTATTTGTTCTTGCTAGTATTTTGTTGGTTCAAGCTTTAAAAGCACAAAGCAGTTTCAATGTTACTGTAAGTGGACAAGGCGAAACGATGATCCTGATTCCTGGCTTGGCTTGTTCAGCAGAGGTTTGGGACGAAACAGTCAATAAATATGCAGACAAGTATGAATGTCATGTATTAAATCTAGCAGGATTTGGATCATTAGAAGCGCTTGAAAAACCAAGTTTAGAAATGGTAAAATCCGAACTAGTGGAATACATTAAAGCCAATAAATTGGAAAATTCAATCATCATGGGACACAGCTTGGGTGGATTTCTTTCCCTCTGGCTTTCTGCAGAAAACCCTGAATTTTTCAATAAAATTGTCATTGTAGACGCCGTTCCTTTCTTAAGTGCCTTATACCAACCAGGAGCGACGGAAGAAACGGTAATGTATACAGGAGAATCGATGTTCAATAGGACTAAAAACATGACCGACGACCAATATGCAATGCAACAAAAATTCACAATAATGTCTATGGTGAGCGATCCAGAAAAGGTCGAAAAAGTTTTAGAATGGGGCAAGAAGAGTGACAGAAAAACTGTAAGTTATGCAATGGCAGAGTTAATGAAAACAGATTTGAGAGATGATGTAGCAAAAATTAATAAACCTGTTCTTATTTTAGGCTCTTGGGATGAAGCCGCAGTTAAATCGGCTTTTCCAGATATGACCAAAGAGATGATGACTGAAATGTATGCCAGTCAATACAAAAACTTGAAAGGACATCGTTTGAAAATGGCGGAAAAAGCAAGACATTTCATTATGTACGATGACCCGATATGGTTTTACAATGAAATAGACTCATTCCTCAAGACCCCATCAACTTTTTAGAACTAAATAGACAACAAAAATAACTGCATTTTTTGCAGAATAAAATGACCAATCAGGAAAAACATAAAATCTTTGGCCAATTGCTTGAAAGCAATAAAGACAAATTGTATAGAATATGCTTGGGCTATCTATACGAGAAAAATCTGGCCGAAGATTGTTTTCAGGAAGTTCTCATAAACATTTGGAAAAGCCTTGACAACTTCAAAAACAAATCGCAAATAAGTACTTACGTCTATAGAATCACCGTGAACACCACTATTAGTTTTAATAAAAAGGAAAAACGCCACAAGCAAATCACCGGGAGCAATGAACCAGATTTCAATAGAATTTCAAATGAAACAACTGAACTTGGTGAGGAAAAATCTGAAAAGCTGGCAATGCTGAGAAAAGCAATCAGCGAATTGGCAGATCAGGAGCGCTTGATCATCTCCATGGTTTTGGATGAAATTTCAAACAAAGAGATTGGTGAAATTATGGGCATTTCACAAAACCACATTGGGGTTAAGATTCACAGAATTAAAAATTCGCTAAGCCAAAAATTAAATGCAACATGATGGAATTTAATGAAATACAAAACCTTTGGAAAAAGCAGGGTGCGGATAAAATAAAATTTTCACAACAAAAAATTGATGACATGATTAATCAAATAGAAAAGCAAAGAAAGACAAATTTAATTTCAATAATAAGTGCAACAATTGGTTGTATTCCAGCAATGATCGGTATGATTGCATTGATGTTTCTTTTACCAGATCGAAGTTTCCTTTTCTATGGTAGCCTTATTTTCATGACTCTTGTAGTAGCAGGAACGCTTGCATTCACTTGGCATAAATATTTCCAATGGGGCAATCAAAGCCACATCGAATCCAGTCAATCTTATATTGACCAAACATTGAAGAAGTTAGAGACACAAAAAATGATGAGCAATAAGGTAATGCCGATTTATATGGTCTTGTTGATAATCGGATTCAATGTTTACTTTCTAGATGTCCTTAGTGATGAAAGTCAATTCAGAAGAATCCTTTCGCATGGATTGATCACTATTGGAATGCCCATTTTTTATTATTTCATCAGCTTCATCGAAAAGAAAAGGCAAAAGAAAGAGGTCGATCCATTGATTAAATCTTTAAAGGAATGGAAGAGTGAATTGGATAGCGAATTGGATAGTGAATTGGATAAAGACTCAAGTACAATTAACAAGTATTAAGAACAAAGACATTTTTTATTTTAGAGGCAAATGGGATTCCCTTTTTGCCTCTTTTTTTCTTTTCCTCCTCTATCCCCAGCTTTGGCAATGCATTTAAATCCAAGCAACTTCCTAGCTATAATTGCACAACAAATTCATTAAATTTCACCTAAAAAATCATTCCGATTTCAATATAGAAATTACAAGACTAAACCCCGTGGTTCAAAACGGCCAATATAATCTCTAAAGGATCGTGGCTAATATAGATAATTTCATCTCGCATCAAAGGCTCGAGGCAGGTAAAGACAATTTGCTTTTCATCCAAAATCCAGTTTGGACTTAGGAGCATGTCTTTCTTTTGAACAGCCGTACAGAGTCGATAATCGTCATACATCAAATTGTATTCGATGATGAAAGACTGTTCATTGTTTTCGCATAAAATCAATAGAGGATGTTGGAAAGACTTTCTATTGCCCAAACCGATGTATCGTTTGTCGTAAAGTGGGTAAGATAACAAAATGGTATGTACCTCCGCTTTCACTAACTCCTTCTGCAGAACATCCAATTTCGTTTTTAATTTCTCATAAGGCAATTGCTCTTTGTCCAATTGGTCAATTGCTTGCCAGCGTTGATTTTTAAAATCATAGAAATCAACATCCCCAATCCTGAGTTTGTAATCAAACTTTTCATAATTGGGAACGAAATAGCCAGGATAGTAATATTTCTTTTTGCTTAAAATGCCGGATTTCATTTCAACCAGCATGGTATAAAAACCCAAACTGTATTTGCTATAATCCAAGTCATAGATTCCTTTGATGCTTGCAATGCTATTTGCACCAACATCAAAAAAACTGACCGCTACCAACTTGTCACCATCGTATACACAACACTCATAAGTATCATAAATATTGGAACTGGAATTATCCAGGAGCGACTCATGCAAAGAGTTGGGAACATATCCACCCAATCGACCTTTGTAGCGTCTGTAAAGTTCTTCCTTTTCCAATGTAATGTTGGCTGGACGAACCACCGTCGAAAACTTCTCCTGATTTTTCTTGAAAATTTTTCGAAGACTTTTACGGAATTTATAATTTTCCAAGTCCAGTCTTAACCAGACAGAAGAATAGAGTTTTTCCTCGAAGTAAAGGAAGTGGCAAGTAAAAATCATTTGGCCCATTCTAAACCATCCCTTAGCCAAGTATTCATCTAACTTGGTCCTAGGCAAAAGTTTCGGGCGACGCATTTCAGTATACATAATTATCTATCTCTCAACAAAATCATTCGCAATGTACTAAAGTAGCTTTAATTGATACACTTCTTAACTGTTTTTTGGTAAAATAAGTTACACAAAACGACGTCTCTTTAGCAATTAATGCGAGAATAGAAAAATGAACGACTAAAAAGGCAAGGAAGAAAAAGGTCTCCAAGGCTGACAGCGTTCCGAAGGCTCGGGACGCTGTCAGCCTTGGAGACCTCAATATTAAACTTTCTGAATAACAATAGAAGAGGCTCCACCTCCACCATTGCAAATGGCCATGCAGCCAATTTCACCTTTTTTATGTTGCAATACGTTGTTCAATGTCGTAAACACTCTAGCTCCTGAAGCTCCAAGTGGATGTCCCAATGAAACAGCTCCACCGAAAACATTTACTTTTTTATCATCCAAGCCCAATTCTTTGTTGAAAGCCAAAGCAACCACGGCGAATGCTTCGTTTACTTCCCAAAAATCAACATCGTCCAATGTTAACTTCGCTCTTTTCAAAGCCAAGGGTGCTGCTTTGGTTGGTGCAATGGTGAACCATTCTGGAGCCATCGCTGAATCAGCAAAAGAAAGAATCTTGGCAATTGGCTTTAAGCCCAGTTTCTCAACTTTCTCAGCACTTGCCAAAATCACCGCTGATGCACCATCGTTAATAGTAGAAGCATTTGCAGCCGTTACTGTTCCATCTTTAGAAAACGCCGCTCTAAGGGAAGGAATTTTATCAAATTTTACTTTTTTGAATTCTTCATCTTCCGTCATTGAAATGGCTGGGCCTCTTCTTTGTGGAATTTCAACTGGTACAATTTCTTCTGCCATCCAACCTTTTTCGGTTGATTTGGCTGATCTTTTATAGGATTGTATCGCAAAAGCATCTTGCTCCTCACGGCTTATTTTGTATTTTTTGGCCGTTTTATCGGCATAAACTCCCATTGCAATTTTATCATAAACATCTTGCAATCCGTCTCTTTCCAATCCATCGACCAAGGAAGCTCCTCCATATTTGTAACCAAATCTTGCCTTGGGAACATAATAAGGAATGGCAGACATATTTTCCATACCACCAGCAACTACCAAGTCGTTCATGCCAAGCATAATGGATTGTGCAGCCAACATAATTGACTTTGCACCAGATGAACAAACCTTGTTAATGGTAGTACAAGGCACATTGTTTGGAATGCCCGCAGCTTTGGATGCTTGTCGAGCAGGAGCTTGACCCAAATTAGCAGAAACCACATTGCCCATAAAAACTTCTTTTACAGATTTTGGACTAACTCCAGCTTTCTCTAAAGCACCTCTTATGGCAATAGCACCCAACTCTGTTGCGGAAAATCCTGCAAGACTTCCTCCAAAACTCCCGATCGGAGTTCTAACTGCTGATACTAAATATACTTCTTTCATTCTTTGCTATTTATTGTGTTTATTATTTTGGATTGCAAATTTAACTATTTAGAAATTAAACAAGACTTTAGATGTTAGATTTTAGATCTTAGAGCAGCTGATGACATTGGTTTCAGCTCAAAATACTTTCACCAATCACAAATATCAATGACTACAATTCCGATTAATCTTTGGTCCTCTCCTCGAAACGTTTCCACGGCCTTCATGTACGCTTGGGCAAACAGAAAAGATTGCACGGTTGTCGATGAACCTTTGTACGCCCATTATTTGTGCAATTCGGAGGTCATACATCCTGGACAAAATGAAATTTTAGATGCTCAAGAGAAGGATGGTTCTAAAGTGGTCAAAAACATTTTATTGAGATCCTATTCTAAACCGATTGCCTTCTTTAAACAAATGAGTCACCATCTTGTTGCTTTGGATTGGTCTTTTTTACTTGAAATGAAAAACATCATTTTTATACGAGAACCCGAGCGAATCATCAATTCTTACGCAAAGGTTAGAAAAACAGTTACTTTAGACGATATTGGAGTTAAAAAGCAAGCTGAAATTTTTGATTATCTGAACAAAAACAAAGGAACATTTGTCGTTCTTGATTCCAAGGAATTATTAAGTAACCCAAAATCAACTTTAGAAAAGCTGTGCTTGAAATTGGAGATTCCTTTTGCCGATGAAATGCTTGCCTGGAAAGCTGGCCCAAGAAAGGAAGACGGAATTTGGGCAAAGTACTGGTATGAGAATGTCCATCAATCAACTGGTTTTCAGCCTTACCAGGAAAGAAACGTTATTTTATCAACTGAACATTCAAGATTAGCTAAGGAGTGTCAGCCTTATTATGAAATGGTGAAAGCACATGCTATTTGAATGATGGTTTGTAAATTCGCTCTCGGGAGGCCGGGAGGCCTCAGTAACAGGCGTGAGGCAAGCTGGAGCTTGCCAAGAACTGGAACGAACGGCAAACGTTTAAAAATCCAAATGTCTCAAAATCAAAAATTTAAATGTCCAAATGTCTCAAAATCCAAACATCTCTTTCTCCGATTTCCTTAAAGTCGACATCCGTTATGGTAAAATAATAGAAGTCAATGATTTCCCCAAGGCTAAAAAACCAGCCTACCAACTAAAAATAGACTTTGGATCAGAAATTGGAATCAAACAATCTTCCGCACAGATTGTGAAAAACTACCGCAAAGAAGAATTGATCGGAAAAGGCATTTTGGCTGTAGTTAATTTTGAAAAGAAGCAAATTGCCAATTTCATGTCTGAAGTCTTGGTTTTAGGACTTTCTGACCAAAATGGTGACATCGTTCTGATCGGGGCCGAAAATAGCACAGAAATGAAGCCGCCTCTGGGATCTAGAATGCATTGAATTTTTTGTTTTTTTGGCGCCTAAAATCACTAATTAACAAAACACTGTTAATCAGCACTTTAGCCATCTCCTCCATGGTGACTATAGTCACCAAGTGACCAATCCGTGACCAAGCTGTTACCAAGCCCGTTTCGTAGGCCTTTTATTAATCGTTACAAAGCCTTAAAAAGTCAACCAATCAAATTTAGCTTTTGCTTTGAGTTTAGTAGGCCAAAGAAGCTCAAACCTGACAATAATCCAGTTTTTTTGTTAATTAACCTATGAATGCCAGTTTTGCAGTACTTATTTCAGCTTTTTTTCACATCTAAAGCATGAATTATTTGTACCTTTGCGATTAACAAATTAATCAGATTTACGGGCTAATTCTCTTTTTTTTAGCAATGGTAAATCTTCATAAAAACCTATTAAAATAGGCAATTTCCGAAATTTTAAAGCCTAAATAAATATTAAACAAAAAGTCAAACAAATGAAAAAAATTATACCTTTTTTAGCTTTATTACTGACCTTTTCCGCCATTAACGCTCAATCCACCATTGCGGAAATAAGAGCATATGCCGATGCAAATATTCCTACCGTTGATGGCAATGTTGCAGATTACGATATTGAATTTACTGTTTCAGGAATTGCCTTGAATGGAAGTGAACTAGGACCAATTAGATACATTCGCGACGCAACAGGTTCTATGGCAATTTACGATGGTTCAAGCCTAGCAGATGTTCAATTGGGTGATGAAGTAACTGTTACTGGAAATTTGATAGAATTCGCTGGACTTTTGGAAATTAGTGGAATTCCAGAGGCGAATGTAACAATTGTAAGTACAGGAAATCCAACGCCAGATCCAGAAATAATTCCTATCGCTGGGATGGAAGAAGCCAATGAAGGTAAATTGGTACAACTTTTTGGGGTAACTTTTCAGGACCCTGATGTTTTTGCTGGCAATAGCAACTACACCATAGAAGATGGTGATGGTAATACTGGCCAGCTAAGAGTTTCTAACGGTTCTCCACTCGTAGGTACAGGAATACCTGTTGGTCCAATTGACATTACTGGAATTTTGGGTCAATTCAATGCGACTTACCAATTGTTGCCAAGAACAATTGCCGATTTCAACTTAGGTGGTGCTCCTGGTTTTGCAGCAGCTTTGGCTCCAAATGACTTTTCAGCAACAACAGTTGATTTTAATATTCAAACTGGTGGAGCAGGAGATTTGGTTTTTGCTTATGGTACAGACCCTGCAAATTTAGACCAATCTTTTGAAATGGCAGATTTTTCAAATGATCACATTTTTGAGATTACAGATTTGAATCCTGGTGAAATTTACTTTTACCAAGTAACAACTACCTCAGAGACTGGAGAATCTTCTGTTTCTAATGTGTTGTCATTTGGTACCGTTTCGGAATCTACTGGAGTAATCAAAGCGTTTTTCAACAATCCAGTTGATGTTTCAGTTTCAACTGGGACGGATGCAACTTACACGAACAATTCTTTAGGAGACACAATAGTACACTACATCAACAATGCAACCGAAAGCATTGACATTGCTGCTTATAATATCGGAAATACAACAGGCATTATCACTGCATTAAATGAGGCTTATGCCAATGGTATAGAAGTAAGAATGGTGCTTAATGCTGACATTAATCAAGCTGTTTTGGATATCATTGAAATTGATCCAACAAACATTTCTACAAGACCACCTGCAAATGCAGATAGTTTTGGTGAAATGCACAATAAATTCATTTCCATTGATGCAAATTCTGATGATCCGAATGCTGCTTACGTTATGACTGGTTCAACTAATTTCACCAATGATCAAGTTCGTATTGATCCAAATAATTTAGTATTGATTCAGGATCAAACATTGGCAAAAGCTTACAGTTTAGAATTGAGTGAGATGCTTGGAGGAACTTTTGGAGCAGACAAATCTATCATCGATGTACCTACTGAATTTAAAATAGGTGGCGATAGAGTAGAATTGTATTTCAGTCCAAATGGCAACCTTGACAATATTTTTGATGATGCGATCGCTTCAGCTGAGACAGATTTATACTTTGCTATTTTCTCATTCACTGTTCGTGGTGTAGCTTATGAAATAGAGGATGTAAATGATTCTGGTGTTCAAGTTGGTGGTGTTATGAACAACAGCTGTGATGTTGACAACTTTGACAATGATCCTGCTGAAATTTTACAAGAAGCAGATTTAAGTGTAGGATTGGTAGGAAATGAAAGTGCAAAATTATTGCACCACAAATACATGGTTATTGATCAAGGGAATCCTGGATCTGATCCAATGGTTATTACTGGATCTGCCAACTGGTCTTCAAATGGATTTTACAACAGTGATGAAAATGTGGTAATTATTCACAATGCTTCTCTTGCCAATCAATTTTACCAGGAATGGAAAGCTAGATTTGATGAAACAGCAGTTTGTGATCAAATTGAGGAACCAATGGATACTATGGTAGTAGACACAATGGTGGCCATTCAGCAATTGGCTGCAGGACAGATTGACTTTGCTGTTTATCCGAATCCAGTTAGAGATCACGTTTTCTTTAGTTTAGATTCTCAAATCAACGACAATGTAACTGTGCGTTTGGTTGATTTAAGAGGTCAAGTTTTGTACACTAAAGACTTGGAAGTTAATCCAGGAAACAAGGTATATCAGTTGAACTTGAGTGCTATGAACCCTGGTGTTTATTTCATCCAAGCCAACGGAGTTAGCCAAAAAATCGTCTTACAATAAAGACTACTCATTTAACATTAGATTTTAGACACTAGATTTCTTTGTGAAATACAAAAACATGGAAAATAGTAGTCTAAAATCTAATCTTTAGAAAATAATAAAAACGAAACGATGAAATCAATTTTTACAACTTTAATCCTACTGAGCTTTTGCTTTCCAGTTTTTGGTCAAGATTGTGGTGATCTTTTCTTTTCTGCTTATGTAGAAGGGAGTAACAATAATAAGGCAGTGGAAATTTATAATCCAACTCCTAACGCTGTTTCATTAAACAATTACTCGATTGCAAGATTCAGTAACGGAAGTACATCTGCTGCTGTTAATTATATAGCAAATATTGGGGAACTGGCAGGAGGAAATAACGTCAACTTGCCACCTTACAGCACTTTTGTAGTGGCTTTGGATAAAAGAGACGAGAATGGTATTTGTGCTGATTATCCTGTATGGGATGGAAATTTGTACATTGACGTTTTGCTAGACATGATTGGCGAACCAATTCTGGATTCTTCTGGAAATCCTGTTTCGGGGCCTCAATATGAAGAGGTTGATTGTGGAGGAGCTAATTTGTCCTTCTACCCTATTCATGGCGATGAATATCCTTATATGGAGGAATACGATTTGGCTGGTAAAGCCAATATTTTTGCCAGTCCTGAATATGCAATCAACAGAGCGATGTATTTTAATGGGAATGATGCCGTTGCACTTATTGCTGGATTAAGTGTTGAAAATGACTACAGCAATGTAATTGATGTGGTTGGGGTGATTGGTGAAGATCCTTCTGATATATTTCCTGCTGTTGGTGCTTGGATTGATTCATTGGGCAATCCTTTGACTAAAGACCGAAGTCTTATTAGAATTCCAGAACAAATGTCTGGAACAGTAAAGATTTCATCAAATGGAGATCAATGGGATCCAACTACTGATCCCTACGAATGGACCACTTATGCGAGAAACGACTTCAGTATTTTGGGGGAATATCAATGTATTTGCGATCCGAATTATATGCTAATAGATACAATGGCCATTGACACGATGGTGATTGATACGATGGCTGTTGACACAATGGACATTGACACCATGATGATCGACACGATGAACATTGACACCATGATGATCGACACGATGAACATTGACACCATGATGATCGACAGCATGAACATTGACACCATGATGATCGACAGCATGAATATGGATACCATGATGATTGACAGCATGAATATGGATACAACTGGAACTGGATATTTTGAATTGGACAAGTTGAATATTTCGATTTTCCCTAATCCAAGTCAGGGTTGGCTTTATTTGAATATAGATGCCGCAGAGGGAGAAAATGTTCGCATCAGAATTTTTAATACCAACGGACAAATGGTACAAAGTACAAACCCGGGCCTTTTAACAAGAAATAGAATGATTGAAGTAGATCTGAATGATTTGGAATCAGGGATTTATTTTGTAGAGGTCAATGGGATAACTCGAAAAATCATTTTACAGAAATAATTATTAACAATAAAATTTTTAGATATGAAAAGACATTTACTATTATTTACATTGCTTTTTGCTGCTGTTTCGGTTTCGGCCCAAGACTGTAGTGAATTATTCTTCTCTTCTTATGTAGAGGGAAGCAACAACAACAAGGCAATCGAGATTTACAATCCGACTTCTGAAGCTGTTTCATTAAATGATTATTCGATTGCAAGATATAACAATGGAGCTACAGCAGTTGAAGACCAGACGACTGTAAACATTGGCCAACTAGCAGGGGGAAACTCAGTTATGGTTGATCCCTACAGTACCTTTGTAATAGTGTTAGACAAAAGGGACAAGGAGGCTATGTGTCTTGATTTCCCTATATGGTATGGAAACATGTTGATTGATACATTGAGAGATTCCCTTGATGTTCCTATTTTGGATGATGAAGGTGAAGTAATTTTCACTAATCAATTTGAGGAAGTTCCTGAATGCAATGGAGGAGGATTTTATCCAATTCACGGTGAAGAATATGACTACAATGAAAAATATGACCTGGCAGGTAAAGCCAATATTTTTGGGAGTCCAGTTTATAATGAAAACAAAACCATCTATTGGAATGGGAATGATGCGATTGCTTTGATAAAAGGTGTATCGGCCAATGCTGATTACAGCAATATTGTAGATGTGGTTGGAGTCATTGGTGAAGATCCAGCTATTACTTATCCTTCTGCAGGTGCTTGGATTGACACTTTAGGTTATGCAGTAACGAAAGATAGAACCTTGATCCGTAGAAGAGCTATCAAAACAGGTCAGGTTAAGGCTGCAGGTCTTGGAGATGCTTGGGATGTTAACACAGATCCTTATCAGTGGGTTTCACTTCCAAGAAATACATTTGATGTTTTGGGTTCTCACGAATGTGAATGTGATCCTAACTTTTTGGGTAACAATTCTATTTTGAGCAACTTGGTTGAGGTGAATGTTTTCCCTAACCCTGCGAGCCAGTCCTTTATCAACATTCAGGCTGATATGAATTTTGAAAGCGTAGAGTTGTACTCTATTTCAGGAGAGCTTGTTGCTCAAAGAAAAGTTATGGGAAGATTGAACAATTACCAAATGGCTTTGGATAACATCGCTCCAGGTTTGTACATCCTTAAATTGGATATGGGAACAGAAGGCATGATTACTCGCAAATTGAGCATCCAATAATTTCGACTTTATATAATATATCAAAAGCAGCACAAAATTTAGTTTTTGTGCTGCTTTTTGTTTTTTTTATCTTATTTTAGGGAAGGCTTATTCAAATTCATATTAAATAAATTCTTACTTGGATTAAAGCCTACAATTACTCTTGTTTTATTTAGGTTTTTTGGTTTGATTTTAATCAACTGCCTCAAAAACTCCAACACTCAAAGGCCAATAGACAACAACACTATTGGTCATAATTCTTAACAACATACTGAACTATATTAGTCTATGAAAATCTCTATAGAAAGATTTGTATTTTTTTGTTTTTGTCTATTGTTAAATGTCTGTTTTCTTGCTGCTCAAAATGGCACAGTTGAAGGACGGATATTGGACGATGAATTTGGTGAAGGTCTAATTGGGGCCAACGTGCTTTATGGAAAAGGGAAAGGAACCATTACAGATTTTGATGGAAATTTCAAATTTGACCTTGCTCCTGGAACCTATACCATTTCTGTTTCTTATGTAGGTTATCAAAGCCAAGAGCAAATAATAGATGTCGTTGCAGGTGAAACTCAAACGCTTAAATTTAAAATGAAATCGGATCAACTGCTTGATGAAGTTGTTGTTGTTGCAGACATTGCCAAAGAACGAGAAACGCCGATTGCTTTTTCAAATGTTCCCACCGCAAAAATCAATGAAGAATTGGCCGCTCAAGATTTGCCAATGGTTTTGAATTCAACTCCAGGTGTTTATGCCACTGAAACTGGTGGCGGTGATGGCGATGCGAGAATTACCATCAGAGGATTTAACCAAAGAAACATAGCTGTCATGTTGGATGGAATTCCAGTTAATGACATGGAGAATGGTTGGGTATATTGGTCCAATTGGTTCGGATTGGATTTGGTAACCAAAACCATGCAAGTCCAAAGGGGATTGGGTGCTTCCAAATTGGCTGTTCCGTCTATAGGTGGAACCATCAATATTTTAACAAAAGGAATTGAATCAAAAAAGAGTGTTCAATTGAGACAGGAAGTTGGAAACAACGGATACTTAAGAACAACATTTGGAATCACTACTGGAAGGCTAAAAGGTGGCTGGGGAATTTCTGCAGCTGGTTCTTATAAACAAGGAGATGGCTGGGTCAATGGTAACTTTACACAAGGTGCTTTTTATTACTTGAGAGTAGACAAAGAATTGGGCAAACACATGTTAAGTCTTTCTGGCTTTGGTGCACCGCAAAAACATGGTCAAAGACCTTTTACCTCAAGAATAACAAATTTCAGTAATGATTATGCAAGGAAGATATTTGACGGAACCGATGCAGAATATGACTTGCTTCAGGAAAGAAGTTTTACTAAAGAACAAATAAGAGCTTTGACTGTTTTCGTCACTCCAGAAAACCAAGCCGCGGCTGAAACTTATCAATCCCGATTGAATCAAATAGATTCAGAACTTCAGGCTCAAGGTTTCATGGACGAAGACGGCAGGCTAGATCCCAATCACCCAGTTCAATACAATTATATTGATACGGTCAATAGCCTTAACAGTGGATTGCAATACAATTCTTTTGTTGGAACAAGAAATGGAGAGGAATACAATGTTCGTCAAAATTATTATCATAAGCCACAATTCAGCTTGCGTCATACCTGGACTCCTAACCCAAGGTTCATCCTTTCAAATTTAGCCTATCTATCTATTGGAAATGGTGGTGGTGTCGGACCTGATGGCTCCATTATCTACAGTCAAATTGAAAACTCACCAGGTGTATTAAGAACCAGCATTAACAATCACTTCTGGTATGGATTGCTAACTACAGGTAAGTTTGATATAAGCGAAAATTGGATGTTTTCAGCAGGACTAGACCTGAGAAACTATCGAGGTGATCATTGGAGAGAAATATTTGATTTACTAGGTAATGAAAGTTTTACATCCGAAAACAATACTCGTGTAGAAAGTGGAAAGCAAATTTATGAAGGAGATCGATATTCTTATGATTATTCTGGTTTTGTTCAATGGGGCGGCGCGTTTGCCTTATTGGAATACAAAACAAAAAAATTCTCGGCCTTTTTTAATCTTTCAGGAAACAGTCTGAATTATGGATTGGAAGATTTCATGAAACCTAAAGTGGTTAACCTTCCTGATACAACACTTTATATTTCTGCTTATGATATTTATGACGGCAGTGATTTATTTGCCGCTCCAGAAGTTACCTATAATGGAAAAACTTATAATATGAATTCACCAGAAGCGGAGAATCAAAAAATTGATGATGTTAACCTTAGTGGATATACTGTTAAAGGTGGAGCTAAATACAATTTGAGCAAAAACATGAATGTGTTTTTTAATACGGGCTATTTGTCTAAGCCACAGCGTTATTCAAATGCTATTTTCACCAATACCAGACAAGCACCGCATATAAGTCCTTTGGCCTTTAAAGATATTGAAAACGAAAAAGTATTTGCAATCGAAGTAGGTTATGGCTTCAAAAGCCGTAAGTTTTCTGGAAATGTAAATTTATACAATACCCAATGGAACAACAAACCATTGGATAATCCGCCAACTGTTTCAGAAGATCCTGAGGATCCAGATGCTGACAGAATTCCCATTAACGTATCAGGAATTGCTGCTTTGCATAGAGGTGTGGAGATTGATTTTGCATACAAACCAAACAAAATGCTTAGCATAGAAGGCTTGGCCTCAATTGGAGACTGGATTTGGAATTCCAATGCAACTGCTGTTATTCCGGGTGGTGACACCTTGCGTTTTGATCCGAAAGGCGTTCATGTTGGAGATGCTGCTCAGCACCAGCTTGGAGGCTTGATAAGAGTCGAACCTATTAAGGGATTTTACGTAAAATTGAAAGGAACATATTTCGGAAAAAACTTTTCCGCATTCCAACCAGAATCCTTGCAGGGCGAAAATGCAGGAAGAGAATCGTGGAAAATACCAAGCTACTCGATTTTCAGTTTTCACACAGGATACAAGTTTAAATTTAAGGGAGTGCGAATGGAAGTAAGGGGCAACATTTTGAATTTGCTCAACTCAGAATATATTTCTGATGCAAGGAACAATGACACATTTGCATCACCAAGTGAATTTAATTTTGACGCCTCTTCTTCTACAGTCTTTTTTGGTCAAGGAAGGAGATGGAGCACTTCATTGAAAATTAGTTTGTAACCGATTTTGTTTTTTATAGTCATAAGATTATATATATAAGTAAGTAGATATTTTTTTTAATGCCAGGGTATAAAGTAAGAGAAATAAGAGAAATAGTGGATGGTAAATTCCACAAGAAAGGAGAAAACTCCTTAGTAGAACATCTATGTACAGACAGTAGAAAGGTTGACCATCCATTTAGATCCCTCTTTTTTGCCATCAAAGGAGATAGGCAAGATGGACATAAGTTTGTCCAAGATGCAGCTGATAGAGGCATTAGAAATTTTATCGTCTCCAAAAAAGTTAAGGTCCAATCTAATTGGCCTCTAAATATTATTTTGGTCCCTGATGTTTTATTGGCATTACAAAACCTTTGCAAACACCACAGGGAACAACATAGAATTCCCATTATTGGTGTAACTGGAAGCAATGGCAAGACGACTGTAAAGGAATGGCTCAATGAATTGATGCATGACGATTACAATATTGCCAAAAGTCCAAAAAGTTATAATTCTCAGATTGGGGTTCCACTTTCTGTGTGGCAACTGGACGACCGTCATGAATTGGGCATATTTGAAGCTGGTATTTCTGAAAAGAATGAAATGGAGCATCTCCATGAAATAATCCAACCCGACATTGTAATATTTACAAACATTGGTCCTGCTCATGATTCTGGTTTTAAGAATACGAAAGAGAAAATCAAAGAGAAGTTAAAACTCTCTGGTGATTCAGGGATGTTGATTTATAGGAAGGATTATGCTGAAATAGAAAAAGTCTTATTCAAAAGCAAACAATCTATTAGAAGTCTGAGTTGGTCAACCAAGGATGAATCTGCTAATATTTATTTCAAGCTGAATACAAAGGAAAATCATACGGAGGTTAGTGCAAGCTACAGAATGATGGAATTTAATTTCAATCTTCCATTCAAAGATGCTTCGAATATAGAAAACGCCTTACATTGTTGTTGTGTTTTGATGTGTGATTCAAACTATCACAGCAATGAAATTTTAAACAAGAAACTTTCAAGACTGTATTCTGTTCCGATGAGATTGGAACAAAGAGCCGGTATAAACAATTGTATCTTGATAGATGACAGTTACAATGCTGATGTTCAATCTTTGAAAATTGCCCTGGACTTTCAACAACAACAAAACCGACATTTAAAAAACACTTTGGTCTTAACAGACATTCTGCAAACGGGAAAAGAACCTGAAAAACTCTACAAAGAGATTGCAAGTCTGGTAAATAAGAAGAAACTACACAGAATTATAGGAATCGGAAATGAAATAACCAGTTATTCCAACAAGTTTTCGAAAATTCCAAATACGACATTTTACAAAGACGTCGATACCCTACTCGATGAGTTGGAGAAATTGAACTTTGATTCGGAATGTGTTCTTTTCAAAGGTGCTCGCAAATTCCAATTGGAAAGAATGGTTGCTGCCTTGTCTCAAAAAATTCACAGAACGGTACTTGAGGTAGATTTGAATGCGATTACCAACAACCTAAATGTTTACAAAAGCAAACTGAAGCCAGAGACGAAAATCATGGCCATGGTGAAAGCCAGATCTTATGGAGCTGGCTCTTCTGAAATTGCCAGTGTTTTGCAATTCAACAAAGTTGATTACTTATCGGTTGCTTATGCAGATGAAGGAGTTGCGCTTCGTAAATCTGGTATTAAGACCCCTATCATGGTGCTCAATCCGCATCTTGAGGCATTTGAGGCCATCCTAAAATATAAGCTTGAGCCAGAGATCTATTCGATCAATCAATTGGATGGATTTTTGAACTTATTGGGCAGTCTACAAAAAAAGGTTAAGTTGCCGATCCATATCAATTTGGATACAGGAATGAATCGACTTGGATTTGCCGATGACGACATTGAAGAGTTGATTGGATTGATACAGAGCAGTAAGCAACTTAAAGTAAAATCAGTTTTTTCTCATCTTTCTGCAAGCGATGATCTTGCTGCTAAGACGGAGACATTGAGTCAAATAAAACATTTCAAAAATTCCTGCAAGACTTTTGAGAAAGGATTGAAGCTGGATTTTTTGAAGCACATTCTCAACACTTCAGGCATCAGTAATTACACTTATCATCAGATGGACATGGTTCGATTGGGATTGGGCTTGTATGGTCTTGATCCGAATGCAAAAGTTCAGAAGAAATTACAATTGAGCAGTCGTTTGAAGACCTATATTTCACAAATAAAAGAAGTAAAAAGAGGGGAAAGAATTGGATACGGCTTGTCTGCGAAAATAAAGAAAAAAACAAAAATAGCGACCATTTCTATTGGTTACGGCGATGGCTTACCTAGACTTGCCGGTAATGGAAAATTTCAGGTAAAAGTGAATGGTGAATTGGCTCCTACCATTGGGAACATTTGTATGGATATGTGTATGATTGATGTCGGACATATCGCAGATGTTCAGGAAGGAGATCAGGTTACAATTTTTGATGACCCAGTTTCTGTCCGCACTTTGGCTGAAAGCTGCCAGACGATTCCTTATGAAATTTTGGCTGGAATTAATGAGCGAGTGAAGCGCGTTTATTTTCAGGATT